>NZ_JAAHHM010000006.1:0-153716 GCF_010692445.1 Moorena sp. SIO3E8
GGTAGAATACAGGTAACATTGTCAATAGGTAGGTCTTGTTGAACAAAAGAGACCTATCTTTTTTTTAGCACAAAATGGTGAAAGCTTTACATTTAAAGCTTTTCAGGCTATTTCGTCACCCCTTCAGTTGAACTACCCAAATTTACTAAGTCTGTTGATCAACTAGAAACCCATTTTGACAAGTGGTTATTTGTACTCAAACACCTAGCCCAGTTGAATGAACCCCCATTACCGTTGCAAGAGGATGTATTTGCCCAGCTATTTGAGGTTGCCGAGATTGCCAATTTTTCATCTGCGGAGCAATTCCGTTACCAAGATAGCCTGAAGGTCTATCGGGATATGAATAGTGTTGCCGAAACCTTGATTCAGGAAGGTAGACAACAAGAAAAACAGCAGATTGCTAAACAGATGAAGGCCGCAGGGTTACCCCTGAAGGATATTGCCCAATATACGGGGTTGAGTGTTGATCAGATAGATGGGTTGTAGGTTCAAACTGCTTCATCCAATATTCGGTAAGCATTCAGCTATCAGCTATCAGCTATCAGCTATCAGCATTCAGCTATCAGCTATCAGCTTATGCGCTATCGGCACGCTACTTTACGAAAAGCTTTTGAATACAATAAGCTGACCACTAACGGCTGACGGCTGACAGCTGACGGCTGAATGCTTACAATATTCGGATATGCAGAACCTCATTTTTCATTAATCGTTCAATTTGTGACTCTGAAACCACTAAAACGGCAATCGTTTCCCCGATCCCATTGAAAACTTCCAGACTATAACCATCCTCTCCGTCTTGTACTGGATGGTGATCAACAATCGTTGCAATATCCCCTTGCTGCAACTTATGCTTGGGAAAATCTTCCCGCAGAGCCACCCGTGAGAATAACTCAAATGCCATTATCTAGCCTCCTTATCTGGGTACAGGGTAATAAACTTTGTCTGTTGAGTTTCATGCTCCACCATCCAAATTGTCTTGATGTCTAGTTCAACTCCATTTGGTCCTACTAAAATGCCCCGAATGGTATAAACATCGCCAAATCGGTTGGGTTCATCGCTCAACGTCGCATTCAATGGTAAAATCTGGGAACGCAAATCTATTTCTAACTGTTGCCAGTTCTCTTGACTATAGCCTGCCTGAGCTAAAAATTTTGACTTATCATCGTTATCACGCCAAACCAACAAATATCTGGTAAGTTTGGCCGTTGCAATTATGGCATCCTTTGGAAGTTTCATAACCCTATTTTGCGATCGCACTCCTGTATGAGGATATCCCACTAGACCGGTGAACTATCTTAGACTAAAGTTTGGTGGTGCGATCGCCCAAGCAATGATGAATAGATTTGCTCTAGCATAGAATCTTACCAGAAAAGGTTCGTGTATATTAATAATCATAAATAACAATAGCAATTAAAGCCATGAGTAGCTCGAGTCAAAAACACTATAAAAGAATCGGGAGTATCTATGATGATTTGTGGAGTTACTCAGAAGACTACATTAGATTTATGGGGTTAAAAATTATTGAATATTTACGCTTAACATCAATAGATAGTCTTGTGGATTTAGGCTGCGGTACAGGACTTTTAACCCAAGCAATTCCTAAGGAAATACAGTTATATAATCCGATTATATGCGTCGATCCTTCTGAAGAGATGCTCTCACAAATACCCTTAAGCCCGCAATACCAAATTAGGGCAGTAGATGCGATTACTTTTGTCTCTGAAACCTCAGGTTATAATAAAGTATATATGAAGGAAGCAATTCATCATGTAGACAATAAAGAATTACTATTTAGTAGTTTGTTTGAAAAGCTAACTACTGGAGGAATTTTCTTGCTGATTCTTCTGCCTCCAACTATTGAGTATCCTTTATTCAAGGCAGCTTTAGAGCGATATGAAAGAAGGCAGCCCAACTATAACGATCTCACTAGTTTACTTGAAAAAGTCGGCTTCAACGTCTCAGTTGATTTTGTTGAATATCTTCAGTCAATTCCTAAAGAACAATACTTGAAAATGGTATCAAATCGCTATATGTCCTTACTGTCATTCTTTGATGACCAACAGTTAGAGGAAGGTCTAGCAGAAATCTCAGAAAAATATGCTCAACAATCTATCCTTGAATTTCCTGACCGTTTTGTTTTTATTACAGCAACTAAGTAGTTAAGCTATCAGCTATCAGTTATCAGCTATCAGCTATACCAAAGGGAACAGGGAACAGGGAACAGGGAACAGGGAGTAGGGAGTAGGGAGTAGGGAAAAGGGAACAAAAATTCTCGCAATTCCTACACGGATTGGTATATCAGTTATCAGTTATCACCTATCAGCTAAAGGCCTTTGGCCACGCTACGCGAACAGCTTATGCGCTACGCGCTGCATCCCTATTCCCTATTCCCTGTTCCCTATTCCCTGTTCCCTATTCCCTGTTCCCTGTTCCCTTTGCTGTAGTTGCGATCGCATCAGCTCTAGCATTCAATCGCTTCAGTAAGGTTGTATGGGAGAGATTGGGATCATCCTCAAGATTGACCAGACCAAAACTAATCGGGGGTGTATGACCGGGCAAATCTACCCAACGATACCAGGTATAACCGACAAGAGCGGGATGAGTCAAAGCCCTGGCTAAGGACTTAGCGCCATTACGCATCATCCGTGACCTTTCGGAAAACCCGTCTTCTGGTTCATCGGGTAAGGCTCGTTGAGTAAACCTGGTGTGTCCCCAACTAAACTCAGTGTTGAGCACTGGCAATTTTGTAGCTTGGTAGTATAGGTCTATCCGCTCATACATGTTGTAGCGATAATTGTTAGCAGATACCACATCTACCCAAGGTCTTTTGATAGCGGAAAATACTGCATCAGAAGGAGGTGCCCCAAACCGACATCCCAGGATTAAATGGTTGTGGTCATAGCGGTGAATTGCTGTTGCAGTTTCCTGAAAATAGCGTCGAGCAAATTCTGCTTGAAACCCATTCTGATCCACTAAGTAGCCTTTAGAAACAATCCCTTGTTTTGTCTTAGTCCATGCTTTAATCGTGTCTCTAGATTCAATCGGGACCTGCCAATCTTTGGCTAACTGCTCTAAACTATTACCATGGCGCTTTAACACAAAATCCCAGGCAGCACTATAGGCGGGTTTTTCTGGATTGAGGCTAAGGCAAAATTGTAGTAAAGATGCCTTAGCGTTATTGGTGAGCAACAACTCTGAGTTAACCTTTCGGTCTGGTGTTTCGGCGTGTGCCCAATTGAGTTCATTGTCAGTAAAATATCCCACTAGCAGCTTACTACTTGCCACCGGTGCTACGATTTCCTTAGCTTTAGCATCAATCCCTTCAATCCATTTCGGATCAAACACATCGGGTAACTTTAGCTTCCTGTCATCAAGCCTAAGTTCGCTGTCTGGAGTAGCTTTGACGAAATTTAGGATAACCGTGTAGGGCATACCCTGATCCCACAATTGAGGTGGTGTCCATGCTCCTAGGGCATTAAAATTCCAGCTCCGCAGCCGCTCAAAGGTAGCTTCCCGAAATGCAGCGGGGTCTTGACCATATTTATCCTCGACAACCGGAACATAGGGAGCAGGATAGCCAAAGTTGACGGAGGTGACACCCCGGTAAAGGAAGGGTTTGCCATCGGGGTCAATCAACCACCAACGACCTTTGTGGGATTTGCCAACTCGGAAAAAATCCTGCTGACCTACTACGGTTTCGGTCTTGATGCGTACTTGGGCAAGAGGACTAGCAGCTTGAGAGGCAAGAAGACTATTGGGTAGGGCAGAGCTCAGCAGTACGATTACTGCTGAGAGGATGAACAGAATAAATCGGGATAATACTTTCCAATGTCGCATTTCAGTTTTGTTAATGCCTGATTGAGATCCCCCTAAATCCCCCTTAATAAGGGGGACTTTTGAATCTAATTCCACCCTTTGTTAAGGAAACCGACACCTTGTAAAATACTCACGTATCTATTACTATCAGCTTACCATGTCTACCGAAACTAATTCCCAGACTAAGAACACTACAGGTGCTGATGCGGTTGATGACGCGATCGCAAAGGGAATTGATTTAGATGGCTCCCCAATCCCCAAAGCTAAGTTAGACCTTTACACTCAAGTGATGGGGTTGGAAGCTCAACGGCAACGGAGCGGTGTCAGCAATACCATGAGATCCAGAATTGTGCGGATTGGAGCGAAGCACATTTCTCAAGCAGAACTCAATCAAATGCTGCTCGATGCTGATTTTACGCCTCTTAAAGACAAAGAGATTGCTTTTTACTACGGACCTAAGTAGGGAGTAGGGAGTAGGGAGTAGGGAGTAGGGAGTAGGGAGTAGGGAGTAGGGAGTAGGGAGTAGGGAAATTCGGATCAAAAATTATCACACTTGATTTAGGATCCCTAGAGTATAAATATCAATAGGGTTGGCGAATTGTTACAGCTCTGAGCTAATTCACCAACCCTATTGTAAGTAACATTAAACGTAAGTATTAAGCTATCAGCCCTTCCCTTAGCGGTGGAACAGGCTTCTAGCCTGTAAGGTAGCCATTAGCTGATCGCTGATAGCTGATAGCTGATCGCTGATAGCTTACCAGCCAAAACCCTAAACTAAGTTAATACTTACCTGCTCCAATACTGTGGAAATTGCTTGAATCAAAACTAGGGAATTTTCTGCCACAGTTGCAGTAATTTCCCTGGTCATCGGTAAGCTATCTACTACGATACCGGTACACAATAACATCATATAGAGAATTGAGTACTTAAACATAGACCGGGCAAGTTGATTGTCTGTAGGTTCCTTAAGCAGCAACCATGCTTTTTTGATAAAAATACTGCCCAAAAGAATAGCAATTATTCCATAAACCACCCCCGATTCTCCTAAAGGATAGATCAACAATAGGGAAGTGGGGACGACTAATAAGGTGTAATACCAGATTTGACGAACAGTAACCTCTTCACCGGCTACTACCGGTAACATCGGTATCCCAACTTTGGCGTAATCCTCGTGAATCATTAAGGCTAACGCCCAGAAGTGAGGGGGTGTCCACAAGAAGACGATGATAAATAGTAACCAAGCAGCCCAACTCAATTCTCCTGTCACCGCAGCCCAACCCACTAGCGCTGGAATTGCTCCTGCTGCACCACCAATGACGATGTTTTGGGCAGTGTGGCGCTTCAGGATATGAGTGTATATGAGCATATAGAAGATAATGCCAGATAGCGCTAGTAAGGCACTAAGGAGGTTAGCGAAGACTGTTAGCAGGGTGAACGACAAGATTGCTAATGCGATCGCAAACAGCAAAGCATCACGAGGCTGCACTTTCCCAGAGGGAATGGGACGGTGGCGAGTGCGCAACATTTCATAGTCGATATCACGGTCATAGATGCAGTTAAGCACTTGGGCAGATGCTGCGGCCAAAGTACCACCGACCAAGGTAACTAGCAATAATATAGGATCGACTTGTCCATCGGATGCCAACCACATCCCTGCTGCTGTGGTAATTAATAGTAGTGGAATGATTCGAGGCTTTGTTAGTTGATAGTAACTTTGAATAACCTCTCTTATGTTTTCATGTTGACGAGTTAAACTAGTCCCAAGCATTCAATTCACCGAAAATTGTTAGCAAGGGGAGAGCTGGAAGCCCCTGTCGATTCACGCATGGGGAGGAAAGCTCTCCCCTTACATGACAGCAGCGCGACAGCGCATCCTTAGAATACGTAGGCATAGCCATCCCTCCCGTGTATAGTGCTGCAATACTTGTGATTGATTCCAGTGACTCGGCCAGATTTAGTCTGGATGTCGAAGCTACCGGACTTCCGACACAGAACCCGACCTACATGGGTTCCCGCTTTCTTGCCTTTGGGTACAACCGCCCTGACGATATCGCCACTTCTGAAACCGAAATGAACTTGCTGACGAGTACGGTGGCGGTATGGGAAGCCATACTTATCAACACCAGCCATCTGTCGGTTTCCATGTCCTGATGCTGTGATGGTTAAACATTGCTTAGTCTCAAGGGTGAGATGGACAACAACTCCTACACAGGCAGCATCAAGCCAGTGAGTTTTAGGAAGATCTAATCGGCAACGGTTATACTTAGTTTGTCCACCTGTGCCAAACTCAATAGGTAAACCTGTAGCAATCAACTCCTCAGCAATCTTGTTCCGAGTTGAGTTGACCGCTGCCGCATCTAATAACGGTTGCTTAACTTGGCTGAGAATTCGATTGAGTAGGTCAGACTTACCACAGAGGAAGTCTCTGATATCTTGGTTTCCTTTAGCCTGGTTACAGTCATGGCAAGCAAGGGTCAGGTTAGATACTCGGTCAGATCCCCCTTTGGATTTGGGGTGAATATGATCGACTTCCAAACGGGTGTCTGTGGCTTGGCAGTATGCACATTGCCGATTCCATTTCTCTAACAGGTACTCTCTGACTTCATACCCCTGTAGTTCACCCTGGTGGTAGTCAACACCTGAAACTTCAGGGTTGATCATTTTCTGCGTGTCAAATCTAACTCGCTCTAATGAGATTCCTGTAACGGGAACAAACTTGGTTAATCGTCTAACCCAGGTCATCGTAGTCAGAACCCGATGGAGTATCGATGGAGCAAGCCAACCTTCTGGACGAGTACGGTTTAAGAATCTAGGTTGACGATACCGGGTTTTACGGTTTCGCCTTCCTCTCCTCAATTTTCGTCTGTCCTCAAGATCAGCCTTAATTTGCTGCCCTCGGTGATAGAGTTCTGTTCCCCATATAACCTTGTCATCTTGCACCAGGGCAAGCCCAGTTACTTTGGAGCCTGGGTCGATTTTGAGTTGGACTGGTTTGGGGGCATCATCAACTGCTTTGTTGAGGATAATGGTGAATGGATACCGCTTAAATACCGCTGCCTTGCCTGCTTTAAGTAGGCTACGAGCCATCCCAGGTTTGCAAGGGTTGAGCGGTTTTCGGTTGGTATCTAAAACTAGAACGTAGTTTGTAGACATGGTTTCGTCTCTTCTACTTGCGTGTTACTTTTGCCTCGACAAGGTTAGATAGGTTTGTCCTGTTTCAGACACTTCCTTAATCCCTCTACAGATGTTTAATCTGAAACCTCAGAGCCTAGAGCTGGCAAGCACCCTAGGGTGAGATAGCCTATCTAACGTAGCCAGTCTAACTGGCTTAGTCTGGTCAACTACAGGATCTCTTGCCCGTCGATTGATCGGTGGGGTGGAATCCCAGTCGGGATTGTTGACCAATTCCTTCGCTAAAAAGTCTCAAGTATGAAGGATATTTGCCCTTAGGTTTCCCGTAGGATAGACCAATAAAACACTTAATCCTTCATACTTAATCCTTCATACTTCATGTCCTGATACGTCATACTGTCGTTGACACTCCACACTTTTTCGGTCACGTAAGGCGAATACTGTAAACCCTACCAGTACTCCTAATAATGCTGCTCCCACTGCTTGATGGCAGATAGTTAGTAGTTCCACTTGTAGCCTTAACCGGAAGGTAGCAACACCGAGGAGTATCTGTAAAACTACCAAGCTAGCAGCGAGATTAGCTAACTTTCGCAGTAATGGATGTAGGGCTGGTGTCCGGGATGCTATCACCACGACGGCGACAGTTGCTACGGTCGCTGGCACCACACCAGCAATATGGCTATTCATCACGGTACACAGCTGTGTACCGCCAAAACACTGATGCACTGCCCAGCGGGAAGCGACTAGTCCACCTAATAGACTTTGTAGATAAACAAAAATCACTGCGGTTAAGCTCAGCCAAGGTAACTTCCCAACTGAACCTGTCCCTTGATAGGGGGTCAGCAGTGTACCAATCACGATTAGAGTTGAGAAAAATAGCAGTGCTGTTCCTAGATGAGCAGTGACGATATCAAACCGGAGCAGTTCTGTAACCGTCAGTCCCCCCAGGACTCCTTGAAAAATAATTAGCCCTAGAGCAAATGTGGATATCCAGGGCAGCCAGTTGGGTAAATCCCGCCGATGCCACCAAGATAAGCTAGCGATAGCGATCGCACTAATACCAATCAAGGCAGCATCAAGGCGGTGAAACCACTCTAAAAATACTTGCAAATTCATCTGCTGGCTTGGCACCAGCTGACCATAGCATAAAGGCCAGTCTGGGCAAGCCAGACCAGCATTCATCACCCTGGTAGCACTGCCTACTGCCATCAACAGCAAGGTAGCGATCGCAATTTTCCACACCAAGCTCCGAATCCTGGCCTGAGGCTGGGTCAGGTTGTTGGAGGTTACATCATTCTGATTCTGATCAAGAGCCGATTGAGCTATAGCCATCTGCAATAGGAAAATGCAAACTAAGTTAATCAAATCCCGAGTAGTGGCTCATTTTCGTTGGTAGAAGATTGCCAATCTCAAAGATCATCTCTATTCCTATACCACTGTAACCAGCCTTTTCCTTAATTTCTGAAGCTTTAGAGATTTTTCAGATTGCTATTCCCCTGCCCTAAAGGGTCACAGTTACTTGGACTCAATGATTTACTATTGATTTACTTTTTTATATTTTTTTTAGCTATGTTAAGTTTTATTGAATAAAATCTTAAGTTTTGTTGAAATTTTTCTGGTGCTGTGCCAGTGATCCTAAAAAAAAGTCTAAAAATCTCTAGGTGTGACCCAATCAATTGTTTAGCTGCTTTACCGTAGTTAATAGAGCAAGCCAAGCTTGCTCTAATATCCTCTACTCACGCCCGTCACTGCTAGCAGGCCATCAGAATTGTTGTCTGTAATGTGGACACTATGGGCGGAGTAGCTCACCAGAAGGCTGATTTTCCTTAAAAATATAGCCATGCCCTGACATTCTAGGACACTAAATCGGTTCGTGCCTCGCCTGCCTTGATAATCCCTGTTACTTTTGTTGATATAAGTATTCAACCCTAATCTCGTGAACATTCCAAGCCAAATTTCAACCCTTATTGCTGGCATTTTCATAACCCTGATTAGTCTCTGGTACGGTCAGAATCATGGACTTATGCCAGTAGCCGCCTCCTCAGAAGCCGGTGATGTAGATGGTCTGTTCAACTTGATGATGACCATTGCCACTGGTCTATTTATCCTCATCCAAGGGGCACTTATCCTAATAGTCATCAAATTTCGTAGACAAAAAAATGACCAAACCGATGGGCCATCGACCCATGGCAATATCCCCCTAGAGATCCTTTGGACCGCAATCCCGACGGTGATTGTCTTTGTCCTAGCTGTCTATAGCTTTGAGGTCTACAACGCTATGGGAGGTCTGGATCCCATGGCTTCTCATGACCACCATCAGCAGGAAATTGCCCACAATCATCAGATGTCACCATCTGGGCAAGAGGGGAATGAAAGTCTGATTGCCATGGTTCCAGGTCAAGGCACAGTTGCCCTAGGTATTGGAGCGCCTCCAGGACAAGAAGGTCAAGGTGAACCCCTAGAGGTTAATGTCGCTGGTATGCAGTATGCCTGGATTTTCACCTACCCTCAAACCGGTGTTATGTCTGGGGAAATGCATGTCCCAGTTGGACAACCGGTTAAGCTGAATATCGAAGCTAACGATGTGATCCACGCCTTCTGGTTGCCAGAGTTTCGGATTAAGCAAGATGCTATCCCAGGTCGGATTAGTCAACTAGGGTTTACAGCAACTAAAGTGGGTGATTACCCGATCATCTGTGCTGAACTCTGCGGGTCCTACCATGGAGGAATGAAAACTCGATTAATCGTTGACACACCGGAAGACTATCAAGCCTGGGTTAAGGAAAATCAATTTGCTAGTGCAGACACCATGGAAAAAGCGGTGGCTATCAACCCTGCTGCCATGTCAGAGGGTGAGTTCTTGGCTCCCTATGCCTCTGAAATGGGTATTGATTCCCAAACTCTCCAACACCTAGACCACTCTCACCATCATCCTGGAATTATCCAATAAGTTCATATTAGAATTAAGAATTTAGAATTAAGAATTTAGAATTAAGAATTTAGAATTAAGAATTTAGAATTAAGAATTTAGAATTAGTTCATTCTCCATTCTCCATTCTTCATTCTTCATTCTCCATTCTCCATTTTCCATTCTTCATTCTTCATTCTTCATTCTTCATTCTTCATTCTTCATTCTCTTGCCTATTGCCTCTTGCCTATCCTTTTAGTCCATCACACCTCCACTATCCCATGACGACGCAATTAGAAAAACCGGAATCTGTCAAAGATGCTGGTCATGTTGAAGAACATGAGCGGCGTTGGCAAGATTACTTCACCTTCAATACCGACCATAAAGTGATTGGGATTCAATACCTGGTCACTTCATTTGTGTTCTATTTCATCGGTGGCGCATTAGCTGGATTAATTCGCACTGAGTTGGCAACACCAGACCCGGATTTATTGAGCCCTTTAACCTACAACCGAGTGTTCACCATGCACGGAACAATTATGTTGTTCCTATGGATTATTCCGGCTGGTGCTGCTTTTGCTAACTATCTGATTCCCTTGATGATTGGGGCAAAGGATATGGCATTCCCCAAGCTAAATGCGGTGGCATTCTGGATGAATGCTGTGGGGGGTTTGCTGTTAATGAGTAGTTTTTTCGTAGGTGCTCCCGAAGCCGGTTGGACCTCTTACCCCCCTTTGAGCTTGATTAGTTCTCAGGTGGGTGAAGAAATTTGGATTCTGAGCATCCTGGTGATCGGGACTTCCTCAGTGCTAGGGGCGCTTAACTTCTTCACCACTATTGTGAAGATGCGCACACCTACCATGACTATTCATGATATGCCTCTGTTTTGCTGGGCAATGTTAGGAACCTCAATCCTAGCTTTGATTGGTACTCCAGTCCTAGCAGCAGCGTTAATTTTCCTGTCCTTTGATTTAATTGCTGGCACCAATTTCTTTAACCCGACTGGGGGAGGAGACCCAATTGTTTACCAGCACATGTTCTGGTTTTACTCCCACCCGGCGGTGTACATCATGGTGCTACCGTTCTTTGGGGTAATTTCCGAAATCCTACCGGTGCATGCCCGTAAGCCGGTTTTTGGCTATCGTGCGATCGCATACTCCAGTATGTTGATTTGTTTCCTAGGATTAATTGTCTGGGCGCACCATATGTTCACTAGTGGCACTCCTGGTTGGTTGCGGATGTTCTTTATGGCTGCCACCATGCTAATTGCTGTGCCCACAGGGATTAAGGTGTTTAGCTGGGTGGCAACGATTTGGGGCGGAAAAATTAGCTTAAATAGTGCCATGCTATTTGGTATGGGCTTTATCTCGGCATTTTTGATTGGGGGTCTCAGCGGTGTCATGCTCGCTTCCGTTCCCTTTGATGTCCATGTTCATGACACTTATTTCATTGTCGCTCACTTCCACTACGTTCTATTTGGTGGTAGTGTGCTCGGATTATTTGGCGCAGTTTATCACTGGTTCCCCAAAATGACCGGGCGAATGGTCAACGAAACCTTAGGACGCATTCACTTTGTGTTGACCTTCATTGGTCTAAATATGACCTTTTTGCCGATGCATGAGCTAGGTCTATTGGGTATGAACCGTCGGGTTGCTATGTATGACCCCCAGTTTCAAAGCCTCAACATGATCTGCACTATTGGCTCCTATCTTCTAGCGGTTTCTACCATACCCTTTGTGATTAACATCCTCTGGAGTGTGAACCGTGGTAAAATCGCTGGTCGCAATCCTTGGAGAGCTCTGACATTAGAGTGGCAAACTACCTCTCCTCCTGCTATTGAGAACTTTGACGAGGAACCAATTTTGTGGTCCGGTCCTTACGAATACGGTATCGACAGTTATAGTGTTGACACCGATAAACAGGTCGAGGAGTTGCTGGTTGAAGTTAAAGGAGATGTTGGGTAAGTGTGGGTTAATAGGTTGAAGGTTTGAAGGTTGAAAGTTTGAAGGTTGAAAGTTTGAAGGTTGAAGGTTGTTTGGTTGAAGGTTGAAGGTTGTTTGGTTGAAGGTTGAAGGTTGTTTGGTTGAAGGTTGAAGGTTGTTTGGTTGTTCGCCTTTGGCGTTGCCTTCGGGTAGGTTATTTGGTTGCTGGTTGCTGGTTAATGGTGCCTGCTTATGATCCCAACCTGCTAACCTTAAACCGATTAACCTGCTAACCTTAAACCTACTAACTTTAAATCTAATAACTTGAAACCTTCAACCAAAACAACTTTCAACCAAAACAACTTTCAACCTGTTAACCTTGGCCAAAGGCCACGCTACGCGAACAACCTGTTAACCTTGGCCAAAGGCCACGCTACGCGAACAACCTGTTAACCTTGGCCAAAGGCCACGCTACGCGAACAACCTGCTAACCTTGGCCAAAGGCCACGCTACGCGAACAACCTGCTAACCTTGGCCAAAGGCCACGCTACGCGAACAACCTGCTAACTTACTCTAAAGGAATTTATGCAAGGCTCAACGATAGATCCGTCTAAAACTAGCCTCAACTATCATCATGAGGTTGAGGCGGCAGAGGTACATCACGAGGAGCATCCGGATTTTCGGATGTTTGGTTTGGTGGTGTTTCTAGCTGCTGATAGTATGACCTTCTTGGGAATGTTTGCCGCTTTTTTAATTTATAAAGCGACCATGCCAGCTTGGCCTCCAGAGGGTACAGAATTAGAATTATTGGTGCCAACAATTAACACCATTATCCTGATTACTAGTAGTTTCGTCATGCACCGGGGCCAGAGTGCTATTAAGAAGAATGATGTCTCTGGTTTGCGACTCTGGTTTGGAATCACTGCTCTGATGGGTGCGATGTTCTTAGGAGGACAAGTCTATGAGTACACCCATGTAGACTTTGGTCTGACTACTAACTTATTTACCAGTTCTTTCTTTGCCTTAACTGGTTTCCATGGTCTTCATGTTACTTGCGGACTCGGGTTGATTTTGTTAGTATTAATGCGATCGCTAAATTCAAAGCACTACTCCAGTGAAGAGCATTTTGGTGTAGAAGCCGCAGAACTCTACTGGCACTTCGTTGATGTGGTGTGGATTATTCTGTTTGTAATCGTGTATTTGATTAATTAGTTTTCGCCACAGTTTGGTTAACAAAGTTTTGATGCACTCACCCCCCAATTGGGGGGATTTTTTTTTGAAGGTTTGGAGCAGGGAGCAGGGAGCAGGGAGTAGGGAGCAGGGAACAGCGGATCTGGGAACAGTTGAAGTAGGGTGTGTTAGGGGCGGACTTGCCCTTATTTTTCGCCTTCCAGGGTTGGGATAGTCCGCCCCGTAACGCACCACCAAAAGGCTTGCTAATCCAAACAGGACAGGTGAATTTAACCCGTTGGATTCCTTACATACGATTTTTAGCGTTTCTCATAGCTATGAGGTACACATTATTTTTTGCCTTTTGCCTCTTGCCTCTTGCCTCTTGCCTCTTGCCTTCCCCTCCTGGGAGGGGTTAGGGGTGGGTTCCTCTTGCCTCTTGCCTCTTGCCTCTTGCCTCTTGCCTGCTCCCTGCTCCCTGCTCCCTGCTCCCTAAAACCCAGAAATTTGTACCTCATGAGTATAATAATTGCTATTAATCAATCACTTAGGATTTCTATAGTAGGGAAGGATGTCATCTTGTTTAGGAAAATTTCGATATAAAAATACCATGATAACGGCAAACGATATAGCTGCTACAATTGCTTTTTGGCCTAATAATGGTTCCATTGAAGCTTGATAATCGTTTACCGAAATGAATTCACCGTTTGAGCTACTATAGTACCGTCCAATCATAAAAATTGTCACAATAGTATTGTAAAGACTATGACAAAGGATTGGGACTATTAATTTGCCAGTCTTAAAGTATAGAACAGACAATATAGTTCCGGCAATGAACAAGCCTACAATATCGAATCGCAAATGGAAAATCGCAAATAATAAAGATGAGGTAAATATTCCGGCTTTGATCCCCCATTTCATTGCCCACTTCTGCAAGATTATTCCACGACAAATAAGCTCTTCCAACAATGGATCACAAACAATTGCGGAAAAGCTAAAAAATATTAGCCCTATAACATTTGTGAAGTATGATTCATTAATGAAGTTTTCAACATAATCTGGAAAAATAAATGAAATATAATATAAATTCAGCGAATAAAAGCCCCAAGCAAAAGCATATTCTATAATAACTATAAAAATAATTAACTTTAGATTTTTTTTGTGCTTTAAAATACCCAAATTAAAAATACCAAATTTTCTTAAATCGAATCCAACTCTTCGGAGCTCTAAAAATAAAAATAATCCGATAAATAACGATACAATTACACCGATTACTGCGTTAAAATCGGCATTTTCGATAAGCTCGCTAAAATCCCTGTTATTCACCAAGCAAAATAATCCGACTATTGTCAAGATGTAAATTGGTAAACCTAGAAACCAAAATAATAAAAACTCAGGGATATTAAGCTTATTAAAGGGGTGATTTATTGAGTCTTTAGCCAAGGACTCTTCTGAATAAAATTTATTTCTCTTTGTCGGAAAAAGTAATAGGAATGATAACCCCCACAAACTTAATAATCCGAGCCATCCCCAATTACTTGGATATCCCTTGTCGTGAATATATAGACGGCACCCTTTGACAAGAGGCACATATCCATATAATAGTAATCCTAAAATCAGTAAAATAATGATTAGAGATAAAGGTGGATACAATGAGGCTAAAAAACTTTCATTTTTTTGTAAAATTAATCCAAGAGTTAATAACGGAATAAACTGTCAAGCTAATCCCCAAATAATTAGGTTGATAGAGTTATTTTTGGAATTGGTATTCTTGATGTTCATTGGCTCGGTAGGTAATATACTATAATCGTTTAATACCAATGGCATAGAGAGGATTGACAAAAACAGAGGGAGTGGGCAAGCTTGAAAACAGAAACCACTCATCAGTTATCAACATGGCAATAATTAACTTCCCTATCCAGAAAGCCCTGTGGGATAGCTGATGTCAAGTGGTTAATTGGAGCCACTTTGGACATCTAACCACCTGTATTGGCATAATGATAGCCCTGATAGAAACAAGGAGCTTGAAGAAACAGCATGACAAACGTCTTGATCCCCTTGAATTCCAACTGCAAACACCACTGCTATTCTTCCTAAATTTTTTTACTCAATCAGGATTATTTGGTTAAAGGTTGTTCGCCTTTGGCGTTGCCGTAGGGTAGGTTAACCGGTTTAAGGTGATCTTAATTGACTAGAATAAGGATTCTCATAGTAATTAGATACACCAGATTTTTTCCCGATTCCCGATTCCCGACTCCCGATTCTCGATTCTCGACTCCCTACTCCCTATTGCCTATTCCCTATTGCCTACTCCCTATTCCCTATTCCCTATTCCCTTTACTCAATGATTGCCCCTATTCAAAGATTCCTCACAACTCCTTGTAACAAACGATGGACTCCTCAAGTTATCTTTTGGTTTAGCCTCAGCCTAACCTTTACGGTAGTGTATAGCTTGCTCGCACTACGGGAAGCATTCAGTGGTGAGTATATTGTCCAAGATGATGCTCGACAACATATATTTTGGATGATGCGATTTCTTGATCCAGAGCTGTTTCCTCAAGACTTAATTGCTGATTACTTTCAAACGGTTGCTCCAGCTGGCTACACTACGGTTTATCGAGTGATAGCAGCATTGGGTGTTAATCCATTGCTATTTAACAAACTCTTACCGGTAGTGTTGAATTTGGTTAGCGCTAGCTATTGCTTTTGGGTATGTCTGGAATTGTTGCCAGTACCAGCAGCTGCCTTTAGTGCTACCCTGTTGCTGTCTCAAGCGTTGGGTATGACTGATACGGTGGTGTCTGGAACACCGAAGGCGTTTGTCTATCCCCTATTGTTGGGGTTTATGTATTACCTAGTGCGGGGGTCATTGTGGTTTTGTTTGGGTGCGATCGCACTCCAAGGTCTATTCTATCCCCAGTTAGTCTTTATCTCTTCCGGTACCTTAGTTTTACGACTATTTGAATGGCGCAATGGTAAGTTAGGGTTATCCCAAGAGCGACGTTGGTTGTGTCTGGCGGGATTGATAGTAGCTTTTTTGGTGATGCTACCCTATGCTCTCAAAACCAATGAGTTTGGTCCAGTGATTTCTGTCGCTGAAGCCAGACAGTTACCAGAGTTTTTTCCAGGGGGGCGATCGCGTTTTTTTTATGACGATGATCCCGCTAAGTTTTGGTTAAAAGGCAGAAGCGGAATTCGTCTGACTTCGATTCTTACTCCAGCGACTAATGGAGCGGGATTTTTACTGCTACTCTTGCCCTTATTTCCCAATAAATTTCCCTTAGTAAAGCAGATTAGTAAAGAAATTACCCTTTTGCTCCAGATGGTGATAGCGTCTCTCGGGATGTTTGTTGCTGCTCATATTTTGCTATTTAAATTGCATCTTCCTAGTCGCTATACTCAACATAGTCTCAGAGTGATCATGGTGCTAAGTGCTGGCATAGTTTTTATCATTCTGATTGATAGCGTATTTAAGTGGGCAAGCCAGCCTAGCCAAAGTGGTTTTTCTAGCTCTGGTTTTTATAGTATTTTTTCTATACCTAACGTTTTGGCGATAGCAACTACTACGATAATTGCAGCAGCCTTAGTATTATATCCTAGTTTTGTAGATAATTTTCCCATTACTGCGTATAAAGTCGGGGATACTCCATCCTTGTATAACTTTTTTCAACAACAACCGAAAGATAGCTTAATTGCTTCTCTGTCTCCAGAGATGAATAATATCCCCACCTTTGCTCAGCGTTCGGTTTTGGTAGCCAGTGAATATGCTATTCCTTACCACGTCGGATATTATCATAAATTTCGACAACGAACTCTAGATTTAATTGATGCCCAATATAGTGCTAATCTCTCCGTTGTTAAGGAGTTTATTAAAACCTATGATATTGATTTTTGGGTACTAAACCCCATTGAGTTAAAAGCTGATGCTATTAAAGATAGAAAGTGGTTGAAGCAGTATCAGCCAGCAGCTAATCATGCTATTCAACAACTTGAACAAGGGATAAAACCTGCTTTGGAAGAAGTGATGGCATCTTGTTCGCTGTTTGAAACTAAGGGATTGGTAGTTTTGGAGGCGAAATGTATTGTTAGGGAGTAGGGAGTAGGGAATCGGGAGTCGGGAATCGGGAGTCGGGAGTAGGAATGCCGCACTATTTATTATTACCTAAACACGACATTTTGTGTGCATTAATTATTTATAAAATGCTATATAAATTGATTAAATTACTTGTAAAGCTAATCGTTAAACTTGCCAAAAAATTTTTTTTTAAATTTGTTAAATATTGTTAAATTGTAACAAATTGTTATTGACAATATTGATTTTATTAGTAATAATAAAAATGTCTGGTGTTTCGATATGATTATCGGACAAAAAGCCGCGCTTGAGACCATCATTACAAGAGCGCGGCTTATTCCCCAAGTACATTGGAGATAATTCCATGATGCCAAATAAACGCTCAACTGATCATGCTATCTATTACCAGCGATACTTAGACCGCCTGGCACAACTAGCAGGGAAGAAACCCCCTCGCCCAAAATCCTATCCTCGTCCCCTAACTGACTTAGACCGAATTCTGATTCAACTGTACAGTCACTGGCAACTGGCCATGACACCAAAGGAATTCATGTCGAAATGGGAGGTTAGTCGAGAAGAAATGGCATTAATCTGCTCCCGCTCCATCAGTACAGTTAACAGCTGGTTTGCTGGAAATAAGCGCTATAAAGCTCCTGCTGCTGACGTGTTACGACATCTTGCCCTGATGGACTTTTTGTTAGAAAATTTCGATGCTATTCCCAGGGAGTTGTTGGAGCGATTATGTGGAAATAATCTTGAAGGTTATTCGCCCTAGGGGTATTGATAAACAGGTAGTGGTTTGGCTAGGATCTGGTAAAGGTTTCGGGAGCTAAAATCACTACTTGTGTACAACTGCCAAACTTACTACTTTATTGACCTAACGATCATGTCAACTCAAAGTTTAACAGACTATTTCAACTTTATTGCTCCTACTGACATTCGCCTCAAAGGAACAAGAATTGGTATTGAAACTATATTATATGACTATTTAGACTGTCATAAAACCCCAGAAGAAATTGCTCAAGCTTATACATCATTAACTCTAGAACAAGTCTACGCTACTATTCTCTATTACCTGCAAAATCAAAAAGCTGTCAGCGAATATATGAAAAACTGGCTCTTTCATGGTCATACTATGAGGGAGCAGCAACGACTCAATCCGCCTCCTATTTCTGAAAAAGTGCGCCAATTAAGAGCAATAAGAAAAGCTAGGGAACAAGGGAATGAGTATTAACTATCTAATTGATGAAAATGTTAATTCTCTCTATCCTACACAAATTAGACGAAGAGAACCCAGTATTGTGATCAAAGTGGTGGGAGAATCGGAAACACCACCTAAAGGTACTCTAGATCCAGAAATTCTTGACTGGTGCGAGGAAAATAACTTTGTGCTGGTAACCAATAACCGGACTTCCATGCCAGTTCACTTAACTGACCACCTAGCACAAGATCACCACATACCAGGTATTTTTATTCTTAACCCTAATTTGACTATTGGAGAAAATCTTGAGGAGTTAATCATAGCAGCTCTTGCATCTGAAGACAATGAGTACCAAGATCGCATTGTTTATTTGCCTCTGCCATAGGTTGATCAGTAAACCTAAGTATTCATCCATCAGCTATTAGCTATCAGCCATAAGCTTTCAGCTTTCAGCTTTTAGGACTTAGTACTCAGCACTATAGCAATTCTTTCGGGTCAATGCCTTGCTCCCGGAGAAATGCAGCCAGTTCATCAGCCCGTTGCTGATCCTGTTGTGTCCGTTGCCATAACAATGACAAAGTTTACAGCACTTGAAAGCCGACGTCAGGAGATACAAGTTGAACTTGACAGCTTAAAAACTCAAGAAGAGCGCAATATCATGGGTCAGTTTTCCACACCAATTGCCCTAGCTAAGGATATTATTACCCATGCTAAAAACCTAATGCCAAAGGGAGTAAAGATTCGTTTTATTGATCCGGCTTTTGGTACTGGTGTGTTCTTTAGTGCCTTAACTAGCACTGTTTCATCAAGTCGTATAGAAGCTGCTACAGGGTTTTAAATTGATGAGCACTATGGAAAACCAGCCCGGGAATTGTGGTCTAAAACAATGCTTGATTATCAACTAAAAGACTTCACGAAACAAAAGCCACCCGCTGAAGAATGTGATAAGTTTAATTTGATTATTTGTAACCCACCATACGTTCGGCATCATCATATCAATGGCCAAAAAAAACGTCTACAGGCTAAAGCTCTAGAATCTGCCAATATGAAATTGTCTGGCTTAGCAGGTCTTTATTGTTACTTCATGGCGCTTTCACATGGCTGGATGAATGAAAATGCTATTGCCGCTTGGTTGATTCCAAGTGAATTTATGGACGTGAATTATGGTCAGTCAGTGAAAAACTACTTGTTGAATGAAGTAACCTTGTTACAGATTCACCGATTTGACCCAAGTGATGTGCAATTTGATGATGCTCTAGTTTCCTCAGCTGTTGTATGGTTTAAAGGGAAAAAATCCGATAACAACCATAACGTTAAATTCACCTTTGGTGGAACCATCAACAAGCCAGCACAGGAAAAAGACGTTAGTTGTAAAGTATTGACTAGTGAAAAGAAATGGTCACGCTTTCCCTTGTTTGACCAACGTCAAGAAAGCGGTTATCCAAAGTTAAGTGATTTCTTTGCAGTTAAGCGCGGCATTGCTACCGGTGATAATAAGTTCTTTATTCTTTCTCCTGTACAGATTGAAAGCCTAAACTTACCTATTGAACAATTTCGTCCAATATTACCAAGCCCACGATACTTAGACACTACTGAATTAAAAGCAGATAAGGATGGCAACCCAGAAATTACAAACCCGCTATTTGTGCTTGATTGTAAATTGCCCCTTGATGAAATAAAGTGCGTCTATCCTGACTTGTATTATTACCTTAAAGCAGGGATTAACGCTGGTGTTTCCAACCGCTATTTATGCAAAAGCCGTCAAATTTGGTATTCCCAAGAAAGCCGACCTGAAATCAGATTCTATTGTACCTATATTGGACGTTCAGATAAAGATGGTAAAAAGCCGTTTAGATTTATTCTAAACCAATCAAAAGCAATTGTTACCAATTCATATCTTATTCTCTACCCCAAGCCAGATTTGGAAAAGGCCATAAACCAAAATCCAAAGTTGGACAAATTGCTGATAGAAGCCCTTAACCAGATTACTGGGAAAGCTATGGTTGCTGAAGGGAGAGTTTATGGTGGAGCGATGTATAAATTAGAACCGAAGGAACTAGCTAATGTACCAGCATTTGAGCTGCAGGGGTTGCTATCAAAAGGATATAAGTAAGGGGAGCATCTCAAAGTTTTAAATCTATAATTCAGGGAACAAGAGTTGTGTTTTCTGCTTCCATCGGAGTATCTTGGCAAAATAAAGTTAGATGCACCCTCTCACCCCTTAATGGTCAGGTAGTGGTACACAAGTAGTGATTTTAGCTCCTGTTACTTTGACCAGACTGTAGCCAAATCACTACTTGTTGATCACTACCAATGGTCAAAATTTACAACAACTTTAATTTTAATCCCGAGAATGTGAAGGAATTGTGTTGACATTACAGCAAGTCATCATTTATGATTAATGTAAGATCCAATCAGACTTGACACACAATCAGACTTGACACAATAGTATTTTTACTGGTAAGCTTTATATAGCTATACCCAAAAGCTTGGCATTTCAGATTTTTTGTAGTCTGATTGGATCTAACAATCGACTCATACTTCTGATTCGCAGCGCTTGGTAATGCTCCTAATCTGGAAATGGTCGATGTAAGAGGTATTCTTCAAAAGCCAGTGAGTCATACCAATAACTCTTCTACCCTTCTAGAAGGCTACGTCAACACACCCCTAGGTGAGAGTATCACCATTTAAGTTATATAATTATAGGAACCATTATCATAAATATCTCAAAGTTGTAAATCTATAACTTAGGGAAGTGGAGGAGTGTTTTAGCCTTCAATGCTCGTCGTCATTGCTATGTGTACCACCGTGTATCTGTGTGATTTGCTGTGTTTTGCCTGGTTGCCATATAGGTGGACTAGTTGCAGATTTTCATACTAGAAAGACTCAGCCAGAATCAGTTTCGCAGGCCGTTTCTGGCTGCTGTCCTTCTAACAACGAATACAAACTACCTCGGCTCTTCTAGGGCCGCTAACTCCCTATGATATCACATCAAAATCCCCATTTCAATGTGGAGGTTAGCCAGGTTGTTAATACATCAACAGGTGCATCAACTCCCGATACACCTCCTGGCGCTCCACTTATCCCCCTGATCCAAGGTGGCACAGCGGTGGCAGCAGTCATTGCCCTAACTGTGTACTCTAAAACAATTATCGAAGCGATAACCAAGTTAGTTAAAGAAGCAAAGGAGGATTGATCACTCGATAGCCTAAATTGATCAACTTGGGTTATCGTCGTTAATTACCTTTAATCCCCAGATAGTTGTTTAGACTATCTGGGAAATAGTTTTGGTTACTAACAGTAAGCAATCAGCTTTCAGCAATCAGCTTTCAGCAATCAGCTTTCAGCAATCAGCTTTCAGCAATCAGCTTTCAGCAATCAGCTTTCAGTTTTCAGTTTTCAGTTTTCAGCTTATGCGCTACGCGCACGCTACGCGAACAGCCATTGGCAGTAAGCCAGGCTAAGATAGCTTTTGAATAAAATAAGCTGACGGCTGACGGCTGAAAGCTGAAGGCTGACCGCTGACCGCTGACCCTTAAAGATCCCACATCACTGGATTATCATCTAAATGGTCTGTAACCAGCCGTCCAATCTGATCAATGTCTTGTAGCTCATCAGCAGACAGCTTAACCTCAACAGCTTGAGCATTGTCAATAGCTTGGGCACTATTTCGGAATCCTGCGATCGCATTAGTTTGTGGCTGAGACATCAACCATGCCAAAGACAACTGAGCCAGGGTACACTGATGACGGTCTGCAATTGGTCGTAGCTGAGCTAATGCTTGCTGTGCTCGTTGATAGTTATCACCGTTGAACAACTTATTTTTGCTGCGATGATCCCCTTCCTGAAACTTGTGCTCTGGACCAAACTTGCCAGTTAATAATCCCTGAGCTAAGGAAGAATAAGCAATAATCGAGATATTTTGCTCTACACAGAAAGGCATAGCATCTTGCTCCACCTGACGCCAAAACAGAGAGTAGGGAGGCTGCAGGCTATCAATTCGTCTCGCAATCAAGTACCCAAAAATCGGGATGAAGTAGGATCTAATATCATAATTCGGACATTGACATTTACTTAGCGCTAGAGTATAATCGAGACAATTGACACAGAGTTAAGTGACGATGCCCAGAAGTGTAGGAGTAGCAAAAAGAATATCAACTCAAGTAGTCCCTGTGGTGGGGATGACCAAGTCGGTTGAACTTGAATTGCTGTCTACCATGAAAAAGCTGGGCGTCGTTAGGGCTGAGTCTTACAACAAACTGGGGAGCATTAACCATTGGGGATTGGACTGGAAAAAAGCTATCCCGGAAGTAAAGAGTTTTAGAACTCCAGATACCCTGGGAATTCCTGCCAAGTTAATGGATTGGACTATCAATGATGTAGCGAAAGCCATTGTAGCTCAGCAAGCAGCCTGTAGGGATGTTGTAACGAAGAAAATATATAAAAGATTTCCCAGTAAAGAGAACCAAAAGACTAGAAAAGAACTTTGCAAACAGCTCAAAACCTTAGCTTTTCTGAACAATCCACTTCTCCATCGACTTGTTAGAAAGGAATTTCATAGAGGGCATTCTTGGATTAAAAACCAAATAGTTTATCAACAAGAGGGTTATCAATGCAAAAGACTTTCTCGTAAGACTTACCAGCTAGAAGTAGCTGGTTTAACAAGAAGGAAAAGAAATAAAATAATTGTTCGGTCTAATCGGAAAATCAAAGGGCAGATTAGATTAATATACAATCAATTATTGCCAAGGTTTGAGGTTCACTTTTTAGTAGACCATGGCAACATTGAAATCCCGACTGAACGTCGAAGTATAGGGCTAGACAAGGGATATACCGAGGCTTTCTATGATTCAGATGGTCAGGCTCATGGAAAAGGGTTAGGCAAAGCAGCTACCCAAAAATCTGATCGTATCTGTGAAAAGAACAGAAATAGAGGAAAGCTCTGGGCACTCCATAGAAAGCTAGAAAAAATCGACCCAGCTAAGTCGGCTCGGATATTAGAAAACAACCTAACCAGAAAAACAGAAAACAAGCGTTACAGACAGAATCAATCAGAGATTAAAGCCATAATAGGAGCAGCCTCGAAGTCGGTTTTTAATGGTAAATCACTGAAAGTATTTGCTGAAGATTTAACGCAGCCGATAAAAAATAAACGTCAGTCCAAGGCCATGTCCCGTAAGCTCAATAGTTGGATGAAAGGAGAGCTTCGGGATTCTTTACAGAAATGGGCTGATTGGACTGGGTCGGTTATTACAGAAGTTCAACCTAGTTACACGTCGCAAGTTGACTCCAGGAATGGAACCCTGATGGGGAAAAGGACTGGGGACTGCTTTACCGGATTCGATGGGGTCGTGTTACAGGCTGACCACAATGCTGCCAAAAATGTCCTTGCGAGGGGTACAGACTTCGAAATCACCCGGTATATGAGTAAAGCCGAGGTGCAGGCAGTATTGTTGCGTCGTACCGCGCGTTTCTTGGAAGGTATGGGACTGAGTCTGCTAGATGCAGTTAAGCTTGGCTGGCTTGACTCCAAACATAGCAAAACTAAGGCTTTCAAGCAACTCCTGGTCGAGATGCCAGGAACGCCGAGAAAGATGAGTGGGAGGCTTGACTCCAATTGCTGTATGACCACTCCTCCCTCAGGCAACAATAAAATGCACCTTGACCGTTTTGTACCGGATTATCCCGATTAATTACGGTTTAAGAGTATCTCCGTACTGAGAAGCTTCTGCTAACTGGCTGCGGGAAAAATTGGAGACTCCAATTGCCCGAATTTTGCCTTGCTCTTTCAAGGTATTGAGAGCGCTCATGGTTTCCTCAATTGGCACTACCTCACTTCCAAAGGTGCCAGAAGGCCAGTGAATCTGGTAGAGGTCGATATAATCTGTCTTCAGGTTTTTCAAGGAACCCTCACAAGCCTCGATCACCTGGTCATATTTAAGATGATTAGCAAACACTTTGGTAGCATAAACCACTTGGTCCCGTACCTCTGCTAAAGCCTGACCAACAATTTGTTCCGAGTGACCCTTCCCGTAAACTTCTGCAGTATCAACCGTAGTTATCCCCGCCTCAAATCCTGCTCGCAGCCCTTTAATGGTCTCAGCATCTTCAATGCCTACCCACATAGCTTTACCGGCCTGCCAAGTGCCCATGATAATCGGGGTGATTTTTACCTCCGAAGTCCCTAAGGCTCTGGTTTCCATCCTTAACTCCTTTAACTTTTTCGGCCTTACTTAATCATGGAATGATTTTAAGAGTTTTCTGGAATGGGCATCAGGCGTGGAATGGGCATCAGGCGTGGAATGGTCATTAGGCGTAAAATGTGCATTAAATGTTAAATGTGTATGAAGCGTGGAATGGGCATCAGGCGTGGAATGAACATCAAGCGTGGAATGGGCATTAAGCGTGGAATGGGCATCTTGCCCGTTACAATTTTCCGGCAGGCAGGATGCACCCCACCAAAACGAGACGATCGCCCATTCATACTCTAATTCAGCAACGTCATAATTCTAAGGGTTTTCTGTATAAAACATTAATTTTAACCGTTTTCTGTGTAAAACATTTTAAAGTTCGGAATCTGGTTTAATATATTCCCGGGTCAAAAAAAATTGAGCAAAAGCATGAACATCGTTTTAATCCTTGTCACCTGTCCTGATAATGCTGTTGCCCATGATCTGTCTAATCAGCTTCTCCAGCGTAGAGAGGCAGCATGTGTGAACATTATTCCCGGGATCTCTTCAGTTTATTGGTGGGAGGGTGAGGTTGAGTCCTCTTCTGAAGTGCTGCTAGTCATCAAAACAACTACGGAGCTGATCTCTAAAGCAGAGCAGACTGTAACTAATTATCATCCCTACGATACCCCTGAATTTGTGGTACTAAGTACACAGCATGTCAATGAGCAGTATGCAGCTTGGCTGATTAATAACGTCGCTATTGCCTAAAATCCGGTAATTTCTGGCAATAGTTGGGGCGTTGCGTCAGTCTTCGAATGAATAGGAGTAGAGTGGGCATCCTGCCCGCGCGAAAATATATTGAAACTGGCAAGATGCCAGTTCCACCAAGATGCCCATTCCACAAAACTATTAAAATCCTTCCATTATTAAGCAACGCCATAGTTATAATTATATCCTTATTCCCGATTCCCGATTCCCGATTCCCGATTCCCGATTCCCTAGCAGAAGGAAGCTATGTTTTTATAACTGATTATCTGAACATGATCTAATTTCCTCCCGATCAACTCCAGTGATATTAGCAACTTGTTCAACATCCATCCCTGATTTCAACAGATTGACTACAATTTGTTTCACTTGTTGCTGGGCTTGTTCTTTTGCTGCCCGTTCTTGTTCTGTATCACTCAGAAGCCAATTTCCGGAATCATCACACCAGCGCAACCAATTACGAGTTATCCCCGCATACTCTCCCCACCACAATCCCACACCTATGTCTAGTTCGGGAATCCAAATCTGGGGTGGCTCAGCTAAAATTCCTTGCTCTTGGTAACCAGCTCCGATTAATTTGAAAAACCGAATTTGGTTGGTATAGCGACTAAACACTATATAATAAGGTACCCGTAATCGTTGCTCATAGACTTGCCACTTGGAAGGAATAGTTTTATGGGTAGGTTCACTGCTACTATTACTCGTTTGATTACTATCTTGTCGTTGAATAGTATCACTATTTCCATCAACTATAGATACTTCAGATTCTTGCTTTAGGTTATCCCCCAAATCATCTTTAGCAGTTGTCGGTGACAGCAATTCCACAATTACAAAGGGATTAACTCCCTCTTGCCAAATTACATAGCTATATCTAATATCAGTGCCCTCGTATAAACGGGGAACTCCTACCACTAAAAACCAATCCGGGCGTTTATACCATTGAGGATGGCGCACATCATAGTAAAGATTTAAATCTGTACCAATAAATACTTCCTCAGAAGGGTAATACTGACAACGAAAGGTGCGACTTAATAATTCTGGTTGTAAATCGTGAAATTCGTCTGGCAAACCAGGTTCCTCCGGATTCTCACTTGGCAGGTCATACATGCTAGGTAGCGTTTCTTTAGGAGAGGCAGGAGCTTCACTTTGGGGAATGAAGTTTTTAGTCATTTTTTTAAGGAATCGGGAATCGGGAATCGGGAATCGGGAATCGGGAATCGGGAATCGGGAATCGGGAATCGGGAATCGGGAATAGTAAATTTTGCGTAGGGTGCGTTAGGGGTGGGATCTCCCTGATTTTGCGCCTCTTCGCCAGCTTTGAAATAGCCCACCTCGTAACGCACCACTGGGTCAAATAGCAAAAATGAGATGCACCTGTAGGGAATAGGGAATAGTAGGAAATAAATCCGAGTATTTTTTGGTGTTATTATAAATCAGTGGTTAGGTCATTATCTATTTGGATATGCTACCTTATTAGCTAGCAGTTATCACTCAAAATTATTTTGTTTTCTAACCCAAGCCCTAAACGCCCGTAACGTTGCTGTTTCGCCATCGACTAAACTTTGGTTAATAAACCTAGGAATAGCATTCAAAGGCATCCAAGGGAAGGTTGGGCTTTGATTTACTTGATTAAAAATTAAAATCGGTTGTTGTAACACAAAAACTTCTAATTTTTGTCCATTATAACGCCATAATTCAGGGACACCAAGCGCTGCATAAATGGGGCGCTTATCTAAAGAACCACTGGTGATATCGACTTCTAAGACTAAATCAGGGGGTGGGTCATGATCTAAATTAATGCTTTGCTTATGTCTTACCAATGGCTCATTTTGGAGATAGTAACAAGAGTCAGGTTCTGCCCCTTTTAACCGTGTTTATCGCTTAAGAGTCAAGGAGCCAAAGGTTTTGATAGTTAGATTTAATTCATCAGCGATCGCACCAATCAAGCGTTCAATAAAGCGGTTATTATTTTCATGGGGACCTAAGGGAGTCATAATTTCTAATGTTCCATCATCGTAAGCCAAGCGAGTGGAGCGATTTTCTCCTAATTCTGTGAGTAATTGCTCAAATATCTGCCAACTGACATTGTTGCAAATTACTCGGTGTTCAGCCAGTTCATAATTTCCTGTGATCATGGGATATGATTACCTCTTTAGGATTACTTTTATTTCTAGCAGTGCTCAATTGGTTGAGGGACTTTTGTACTGGGTTTTAGGGAGTAGGGAGTAGGGAGTAGGGAATCGGGAGTAGGGAGTAGGAAAGACATCAGAGTTTGTTTGTATTATCAAGTGAATTGATAGTTTTTAGTTTTTCAAGATTAATGTAGGTTTTTATGGATAATCTAAAGTTAGATTACTAATGCTTAATTTGTTAATTTTAATCAAAACTATTATAGCGTTTATTATTCTAAATAGGTACAGTCAACTTTCTTCCCCTTGCTCCCTGCTCCCTGCTCCCTGCTCCCTGCTCCCTATTCGAGGTTTAGTTTAAACATTTAGCTGACAGCTGACAGCTGACGGCACCTCAAGCAGCGTGCGCGTAGCGCATAGGCTTACTTTTTGACAAATGATTTAAGATTGCCATAGAAGCTGAAGGAAATGCGATCGCTATGACTGAAGAACAACCAATTACCGAAGGAACACTAGTACTAGAACCAGGTACATTGTGGCCGAAACTGAAAGCACAAACTGAACACGCTATTGAATGTAAAGCACTCCACTCCATAGCGACAGAATACGAATTCGTAGAACAAGACGGTATTCGCTTCTTGGTGCGGATTTTGTCTAATCTGGTACGGAAAGACAAAGCCAAAAAGAAGCAAGAGGAAAAAACAGCTACTTCATCCAAGGATTTCAACCCTTTTCTTCCCTACGAACAAGATTTATTTGTAGCAGACCTTTCCGACACCCACCTGTGTCTGTTGAACAAATACAACGTAGTTGACCATCACCTGCTGATCATAACCCGTGCTTTCGAGGAGCAAGATACTTGGCTGACCTTGCAGGATTTTGCTGCTATGTGGGCATGTCTTGCCGAAATTGATGGCTTGGCATTCTATAATGCTGGAAAGATTGGTGGTGCCAGTCAACGACACAAGCACTTGCAACTAGTTCCTCTGCCCCTAGCCCCTGAAGGAGTTAACATCCCGATCGAAAATGCGATCGCATCAGCTAGCTTTCAGGACTCTGTTGGCACCATCCCAACCTTGCCCTTCATCCATGCTATTGCTCAGCTTGACCCTAATTGGGTAAACTCTCCGTGGGATGCTGCTCAAGCCACCCTCAAGTTGTACCATAGATTACTGAGTGCAGTCGGGTTGCCATGGAATAATGTCAATGGTAACAAGCAATCCGGTGCCTACAATCTCCTCGCCACAAGGCAATGGATGTTGCTTTTACCCCGTTCTCAAGCAGATTTCCAGTCAATTGGTGTCAACTCCCTCGGATTTGCCGGAGCTCTCCTAGTCCGAAACCAAGAGCAAATGAAACGTCTGAAAGACCATGGTCCCATGACAATTTTGAGAAACGTTGCCGTTAATTGGTAATTAAGGAAAGGGAATAGGGAATAGGGAGTAGGGAGTAGGGAGTAGGGAGTAGGGAGTAGGGAGTAGGGAGTAGGGAGTAGGGGGAAGAAACTTGAATGTATCTCATCATGATGAAAAACGCTATAATACCCAATTGTTAAGTATTAATTTTAAATTAGTATTTTTATAGTTATACAGTGCGTTGATCGCAGTTATGAGGTACAGTCATCTTTGATGCTAATTCCCTTAAAACCATCTTTACTATAGCTATTATAAATATATCATGAACAATCTTGATGATTGCTCATAACATCAAAAACTATTTGGATCTCTTTCCTATTTCTGCCTGCTCCCTGCTCCCTACTCCCTACTCCCTACTCCCTGTTCCCTGTTCCCTATTCCCTGTTCCCTTTGCTATAGTTTCAATTATCCCCTAATTATCGTAGTTAGCATGATCAAGAAAATTACTCTTGATTCTATCTGGTTCAGAAATTTACTGATCATCGTAATCGTACTGGGAGTAGTCTTTAGATTTTACAACCTAGACCGTAAAGTTTACTGGTACGACGAGACAATGACCTCCATTAGAATTTCTGGTCACACTCGAACCGAACTAGTAGAAACAATTTTCGATGGTCAGATTATCAGCGTAGAAAAATTGTTGAAACAGTACCAATTTCCTAATACTGAAAGAGATATCAATGACACCATTAATTCCCTAGCCGGTAATCCCGAACATTCTCCCCTTTACTACCTAATGGCTAGGTTATGGTTACAAACCTTTGGCAATTCCGTAGTAACTATTAGACTGCTATCTGTAATAATTAGCTTATTAGCATTGCCCTGTGCTTACTGGCTGTGCTTAGAACTATTTGGTTCAAAATTAATCGGATGGGTAGCTGTTGCCATAATTGCTATTTCTCCCTTTCATGTTTTGTATGCCCAAGAAGCCCGAGAATATAGTTTATGGACCGTTACCATTTTGCTTTCTAGTGCAGTCCTATTATGGGCAATGAATTATTATAGGAGAAAGCAATTCATCAAAAAAACTTATCGATGGATTATCTATAGCTTTACTGTTGCCTTAGCACTTTATACTCACCCTTTCTCAGCCTTTGTTTTAATTGGACAGGGATTGTATGTATTAATTACCGAAGGTGGTCGGTGGAGTAAGCGAGTAACTAGCTATTTACTAGCCTCCTTAGGAGGAATATTGCTATTCTCCCCTTGGCTAATCATTGTTATCACTAATTTCTCCAAATTTATCGCTAATACTGACTCAGTTAATCATAGTCGTTCAGGCTTCTTACCCCTATTTTGGACCTTAAACCTCAGTCGGATTTTCTTTGATGTTAACCAAGGCATCCATCCTTTGAGTCCCCTCCACTATCTAAGTTTATTTTTAGCAGGCTACGCCCTCTACTATCTTTGTCGTAAGGCTCCTCAGCATGCTTGGGTATTTATTATTACCTTAATTGGAGTGACAGGAATTGCTCTAATCGGTCCAGATGTGCTATTAGGTGGTCGCCGTTCTAGCATTACTCGCTATGCTATTCCCTGTTATCTAGGCATTCAGTTAGCTATTGCTTATTTCCTGACAACCGAAGCCAAAAACTCAGGAAAATATACCAAGGGAATGATTGATGGAAATTTAGCAAATCCCGAAGATAGGCAAAATCAGCAAGTAAGGGTTGACCATGACATAGTGCCCATGGTAAAAACCCGACAAAATCCTAAAACTTGGAAGTCTATAGCAATTGCTCTGGCATTTAGCGGCATACTCTCCTGTATAGTCAGCTCTCAACTGCCAGTTTGGTGGCACAAGAGCTATGCGAAGAGTCGCAATAATCCCCCGGTAGCAGCTTGGATTAATCAAATCCCACAACCACTCTTGATCAGTAATGAAATTCCCGGTAGGGTTCTATCTCTGTGTCATCTACTTCGCCCGGATGTACAGCTGATGTTATTGGATAAATCCAATAGCTCTACCAACATCCCGGAGATTCCGGAGGGTTTCGAAAATGTTTTACTTTATCGACCGTCAGAGGAATTGCGCCAGGGAATTGAAACCACCTATAAGTATAGCGTTAAACCTACCGATCAATCTTGGCTCTGGAAACTATCAAGATAGGGATCTTCGTCAGATCAAAAAAGTAGTAGTATTATCTGCCTTATCCCGAGTTGCATTCACACCATTGGGACACAGCACCTTCTTCCATCTCCTCCCCCTCTTCCCCTTCTTCCCAATCATGATTGGGAATGGTGAGATCCTCTTGAAAAGCACTTGGTATTCGGCACCTATAACTGATACCCCTACTCCCTGTATTTCCCTGATAAATTAAGATGACGATGCCCCCATATTCCCTCGGAACTCCAGTTGTAAGGTGCAAACCAATCAAGATGAGTAACTCTCCCAATCCTGGTAATCTACCAGAGCCTACTCCGGAAAATACTCCAGAACCTACGGTAAGTACAGGTTTTTGGCAGAGGCTGCTACGTCCGGTCTTCATGCTTATGGTCATGATTCTAGTTTCTGGGATAGGGGGCGGAAGCCTTTTTGCTTGGTATTTCATCCAGAAGCAATTAGCACCAACGGTAGAGAAAAATTTATCTAGCTTTCTTAACCGGAAAGTCAATGTCGGACCAGTGGAGGGCTTTTCCCTAAATGGTGTAAGGTTTGGTTCTTCGGAAATACCAGCTACCCCTACGGATCCCGATCATCTTGTTACCGAGGCAGTGAAGGTAAGCTATAACCCCGTTAAACTGCTGTTTACCAGAACCCTAGAACTAGATGTAACCCTAGTTGAACCTAATATATATGTTGAACAGGACAAAGATTTAAACTGGGTGTCTACAGCATTTACACAAACTGCCCAAGATTCTGCGTTTAAGGTAGACCCAAAGGTGGTGCGGTGGCGGGATGCGGATGTGGTGGTGGTGCCAAGATCTCAAGTGGGCATCAAAGAACCACCGATGAGATTTACTGAGGTTCGGGGGAAAAGTAAATTTCTCGACGGAGGTCAGCTGATTCGCTTTGATGTAAATAGTCAGCCGTTAACTGGGGGAAATTTAAAGGTTAAGGGAGATTACCGCCTCTCTCAAGAAAAAACTGACTTGCACCTTGATGTCGATAACGTGAGTGCGGCAGAGGTTAGTAAAGTACTTCTGATTCCCCTGAAGCTTCAAGGGGGTAAACTGGGTGGCAACCTGAGAATACAACGGAATAATGCTGAACAGCCTTGGCAGTATTGGGGTACGATTAACTTTTCCGACACCACCGCCCGCTTAGAACCCTTGCCCCAACTGTTCACTGAAAGCAAAGGTAAGCTGAGCTTTCGAGGGAGTCAGATTTGGCTCAATAACATAACTTCCCGATTCGGTCAAGTACCTGCCCAAATTGGGGGAATGCTGGATATTGAGTCAGGGTACAAGCTCAGAGCAACAAGCGAACCGGTTCAGATACAGCAGTATGCACAGACCTTTGGCATCAAAGAGCTACCAGTAACTACTTTAGGTAAAGCACAGGCTACGTTTAAGGTCACTGGAGCTATCGACAACCCGATTGTGATTGGAGAGGCGTTTACCACCACTGCCGCCACCCTTGACCAGGTGAACTTCAGCTATATTACTGCTGACTTTACCGTTATTAATACTGAGCTGGCCATTAGAAACTTGCAGGCAAAACCAACAGTGGGTGGCTTAGTCACAGGCAAGGGGGATATCAAATTTATGGATCAGGGGGGGGCAGTATTTGATCTCAAAGCTGTGAATGTGCCAGCGAATGCGATCGCAAAACAGTATGGATTTAATCTACCCATTCCTCTGGGTCGAATTTATGGCAGAACCCAGATCTTTTCTCCCCTTGACAAGCCCGAGAATTTTCGTGCCACTGGTTATGCTAATCTGCCCATCGGTGATGGTGTTCTCAGAGCTACTAATTTTCAAGTGGGGGCTGGGCGCTGGCAGGGGTTAGTAGAAGCTAAGAATATTTCCGTGGCACCAATCCTAAAAACCTTGCCTGCACAATCTCTACCGCCACAATTCTCCGGACCGTTCAATGGTCAATTTAATCTGTCCGGTCGCCTTGATTCTTTCCAACCAGAAACCCTCCGTGCCAGCGGTTACGGCAGCGTGACGGTTGATGGTGGTACCTTGCGTGCTACTAATGTAAAACTGATCAATGGTGGTTTTTCTACCCTAGTCCAAGCCTCTGATCTTCCTCTAGAAGCCTTAGCACCAGTACCCTCTGAATTTAAAGGTCCCATCTCAGGGGAGTTGACTATCTCAGGGAATGTAAAGTCTTTTAGTCCTAGTACGATTACCGCTAGTGGCTCGGGTAGTTTAGACCTAGCAGCAGGGACTATTAAAGCTGATGCGATCGCGATCGCTAAAGGCCAGTTCCAAGCTCAAGTAGTCGCATCCAATCTCAAGTTAGGTCGTCTCGCACCAATACCACCGCAATTCAACGGTCCAGCGTCCGGGGAGTTTACCATCTCAGGGAATGTGGATTCGGTCAGTCCTAGTACCATTACCGCTAGTGGGTCTGGTAGTTTAGATGTAGCAGGAGGAACCATTAAAGCTGATGCTGTCGATATCGCTAAAGGCAACTTCAAAGCTCAAGTAGTTGCATCCAAGGTCAAGTTAGGTCGTCTCGGACCAATACCTCCGCAATTCGACGGTCCAGCTTCCGGGGAGTTTACCATCTCAGGGAATGTGGATTCGGTCAGTCCTAGCACCATTACTGCTAGTGGGTCTGGCAGTTTAGACCTAGCAGGAGGAACCATTAAAGCTGATGCTGTCGATATCGCTAAAGGCAACTTCAAAGCTCAAGTCGTAGCATCCAATCTCCAGTTAGGTCGTCTCGGACCAATACCATCGCAATTCGACGGTCCAGCGTCCGGAGAGTTTACCATCTCAGGGAATCTAGATTCGGTAAGTCCTAGCAGTATTACTGCTAGTGGGTCTGGTACTTTAGATGTGGAAGGGGGTAGAATTCAGGCTTCTCAAATCGATATTGCCAATGGTAACTTCCAGGCCAAGGTACAAACCTCTAAGCTCGACTTGGGTGCTCTTGCTCCGGTCCCGCCCCAATTCAATGGCCCTCTTTCCGGGAATGTCACTGTCTCTGGTAATCTAACTAATTTAACCATTGACGCCATTAAGGGCAAAGGGTCTGGACAACTCAAGGTTGCTGGTGGTCAATTACTAGGAACAGCTGAGTTTAGCAATGGTAAATTTCAGGGAGTTTTCCAGCCTACTAATCTCAAGTTGTGGGAGATTAATCCTGATTTACGAGGACGTCTCAATGGCAGTGTCAATATTTCTGCTCCGTTGCTATTGACACCAGATACAGCTCTATCAGCAATCCAAGCTCAGGGTAAGCTGAATTTTAGTGAAGGCATTTCTATACTTGAGCGTTCCCTAGCCACATCCTTTGACTGGAATGGTCAAAGGCTAGAGATTAAAGAAGCGATAGCCGAGGGATTCAATGCTAATGGTTTTGTCAATCTAAACCCAGGCAGTCAGGGCTTACAAGCAATTAAGACCTTTGATTTCCAGGTACAAGCACAGGATTTGAATTTGCAACGATTACCGGCTGACCTGCCTGATGCGTTCAATTTAGGAGGCTTAGTCGGTTTTAACGGTCGCATTGCTGGTACTCCTCAAGCTCCGACAATTAACGGTGACTTAAGACTGCGGTACTTTTTTGCTGGTCCCCTGGAGTTTGAATCCTTACTGACAGGTCGAGTGAGTATAGCACCAAAGTCAGGGGTAAATCTCCAGCTAGCAGGTAATCAAGACAAACTGGAGGTGGTGCTAAACCCCAATTACCAACCCGTATCCTTTTTGCTGCAGTATCAGAACAAAACTGCTACTGGGATTCGGTCAGGGGATGAGCTACAAATGACCGTAAAGAATTTCCCCATCAATACCATTAAGAGTCTGGCTTTGAGTAGTGGTATGGTAGACGGTCAAAACCTCGAACCATGGTTAAGCAAACCCTTGGCGGGAGACATATCTGGGCAGATTGGTCTCAACCTCAAGACCTTTGGGTCATCCGGTAAAATTGCGATCGAAAATCCTATCTTTGACAACCTTAGAGGTGATTGCTTAAAAGGCTTTTTCCAATACCAGCAAGGGACGATGACTCTGACCGATGGCTTGTTTGAAAAAGGTGATAGTCAATACTTATTTGCTGCCAACGTCACCCAAACCCCCAACGGACCAGAATTTAAAGGGGAACTCCAGGCTAAGCTCGGAGAAATCCAGGATGTTCTGACTACCCTACAACTATTTGATATCACTGACCTAGGTCGAGGCTTGCAAGCGCCCGTCTACGGCACAGCCGCTGATCTTGCCGTTACTGGAGTAGGTAACCCACAAAATAAGCTCAAACAACCTCTGCGGCGGATGTCAGAAATAGTCACCCTCCTAGAGAAGCAACGCCAGCAGCGTCAAGAGAGCTTTCTGTTACCAGAGCTTACCGAGATCAATGGTGGTTTTACTGGCAGTATCAGTATGGAAGGTTCAGTCAAAGATGGCATCCGTGCCAAATTTAATTTCCAAGGGGAAAACTGGCAGTGGGGTTCCTATAAAGCTGAGACAATTATTGCCCAAGGGAATTTTGAAGAAGGGGTACTGAATCTTTTACCTGTGCGGATTCAATCGGGTCAGAGCCTAGCCACCTTGTCCGGTAGTATCGGTGAACAAGGTCCATCGGGTCAGCTCAAGCTAAAGAACGTCCCGGTTTCCCTGATTAGAGAAGTGTTCAAATTTCCAGCTTCTGTTGGTTACGGAGGATTTGTTGATGCCACAGCGGACTTTTATGGAAGTCTAAGCAATCCCCAAGCTAGGGGAGCAATATCTGTAGTGGATGCCAGCCTAAACCGAACACCCCTCGAATCCATCAAAGGCAGCTTTAGTTACAACAATGCGCGGTTGAACGTCTTTGCCCAAAGTTTTCTGACCAAAGAGTCTGAACCCCTAACTGTAAATGCCAAAATCCCCTACAAGTTACCCTTTGCCGAAGTAGAGCCAGAAAATCGGCAAGTTAGTGTACAACTGACGGTTCAAAACGAAGGACTTGCCCGATTGAACATGCTTACCAATCAACAAATCACTTGGGTTGATGGTAAAGGACAAGTAGATTTAGATATTTCCGGTACCTTTGACCAAGACCAAGATTGGCGAGAGCAACTGGAGCAACTTACCGTTATTGGTAACATTAATGTACAAGACGCTACCATTGCTGCCCAAGCCTTACCGGAACCCCTGACAGAAGTTAATGGCAAAATCCGGTTTAACTTCAACCGGATGGAAATTGTAGACACCTTACAAGGGAATTTTGGTGGTGGTAAATTAGTAGCGGTAGGGAATTTGCCATTGCGAGACCTAGCTAGACCATTAGAGAATCCCCTCACCGTTGACCTGAATCAACTAGCCATCAATCTCAAAGGGATTTACAGTGGTGGTGTTCAAGGTCAGACCATCATTACTGGGACTCTGTTTAATCCTAGAATTGGTGGTTACATCGAATTGTTTGATGGTCGAGTACCGATTTCTGAATCTCAAACTGCCCCGATCGGGAGTAGCGGATCGGCTGGTGACGAACTAATCGAGTTCAATAACTTACAGTTAACCTTAGGTAAAAATATCCTAGTTCGACAGCTACCAGTATTAGATTTTATCGCCAGCGGTACCCTTCTAATTAATGGGGACATGAGCGATATTAGACCAGAAGGAACCATTCAGCTGCTGCGCGGTCAGGTCAATCTCTTTACCACCCAGTTTCGTCTTGATAAAAATTACAACAACAACGCTCGATTTGTAGCCACTCTTGGCAGAGACCCAGAGTTAGATGTGCAGATGGTGGCATCAGTAATTGAGTCTAGGAAACAACCCATTACCAGTGAAACCTTTGCTAATGAAATTAGCGATAGCCCAACTAATTTTGGCACTACAGAAACTATTCGGGTTCAAGCAAAAGTAAAAGGGCGAGCAAGTCAGCTCTTTGACCGAGTGGAACTTAATAGTATGCCAAAACGTAGTGAAGGGGAAATTGTTGCTCTATTAGGGGGTGGCTTTGTGGATACCTTGGGTCGAGGCAATACTACCTTGGGTTTGGCAAACCTGGCTGGCTCAGCACTACTGAGTAATGTCAGCAACCTGATTGGTGATGCCGCAGGATTAGATGAGTTTCGCATTTTCCCTACTACAGTTACAGATGATAATAGACGCACTGATAGCTTAGAGCTAGGTGCTGAAGCAGGAATTAATATTACTAATAATTTATCATTTTCGTTGTTAAAAGTGTTAACTACTGATCAGCCAATTCAGTACAACTTGCGCTATCGAGTTAATGAAGAAGTTTTGCTACGCGGCGCTACAAATTTTTCAGATGATACTAAGATAATTGTCGAGTATGAAAATCGATTTTAATTAGAATTAAGAATTAAGAATTTAGAATTAAGAATTTAGAATTAAGAATTTAGAATTGGGAATCGGGAATCGGGAATCGGGAATCGGGAATCGGGGTAAGAGGCGTTGAGACAGCCCGCCGGAAAATTGCAACAGGCAAGATGCCTGTTCCACCCACCGGGTCAAACAGCTTTAATCAGATGCACCCGTTGATCACAGGTGTTCCTCTGACCAACAGTGGGGGGAACTCTAAGACTGAGACTAATCGGCCAGACAATTCTATGAAATGCGATCGCATCCCCCAAGCCCAAAAAGCTCATCCCTGATCTAGCTCCCAATACAGCACCAATCCCCTCAGACCAAGCCGTCAGCTTAACATAAACTTCTTTGGCCTATGGCCACGCTACGCGAACGGTAGAATTTAATAGTTCGAGATTTTTGGCCGTTGTCTAAACTACCCACACCTCCCTACTACCCACACCCCACACCCCACACCCTACTCCCTACTCCCTACTCCCTAAAAATCCTCTAGCATCCATTCTGAGGACCGCTCACCTAGTTCTATGGGAATACTGACCACTTTGCCTAGTCGTGGACGCTCACGGGTGTTGTTAATGAACTGTTGCACCTGGCTGGCTCCTCCCCAACCTCGGATATAGTTGGCTACTGTATCTAAATGCTCTAGGTACTCAGCTTCAGAAAGGGGGAAGGATTGCTGCTCCAGATACTTCCACATCACCTGAACAAAGATTTTCCCTTGAGTCCTCCGAATCTGGATGTCATAGGAGCGTCCCCACTTATTGAGCAGGAGTTGGTGCAAGTCCTGTCCTGTCATAGCCTGTTGCCCTAACTTAATGTTTACATTTTGTTACAAATACAACGCTTCTTAACTTTATGATAAAGCGTAAAAGAATGTAATAATACTTATAGTTCAAGCCGTGAATCCTTATATTGCAGGGATTTGGGCAACCCTGTCCAGTGGTTAAATTACACTACAGTTATAAAAACAGGGTTCAAAAAATTCTGGTAATTTTCCCAGAATTGTAAAAAAAGTATACCTTTAGGCGTTCAGTTATGGCTCAAGCTTCTGGCTCTCCAGACGTTCCAGATATGGGGCGTCGCCAATTTATGAACCTCTTGGCGTTTGGGACAATTACCGGCACATTTGTTGGAGCTCTCTACCCAATCGTTAAGTATTTTATCCCCCCATCCAGTGGTGGGGCTGGTGGTGGTGTCACAGCTAAAGATGCTTTGGGCAATGACATCAAGGTCAGCGAGTTTTTAGCTAGTCACAATGTAGGCGATCGCACCCTGACTCAAGGTCTCAAAGGGGACCCCACCTATGTGATTGTTACTGAAGATCAAGGTCTTGAGGCTTACGGTCTCAACGCGGTTTGCACTCACTTAGGCTGTGTTGTGCCTTGGAATGCTAGCAAGAACCGGTTTATCTGTCCTTGCCATGGATCCCAGTATGACAATACTGGCAAGGTAGTACGTGGACCAGCGCCTTTGTCTCTAGCTTTGGCACACGCTACGGTAACAGAAAACGACACCCTAGTCTTCAGCACCTGGAAAGAAACTGACTTCCGCACTGGTGAACAACCTTGGTGGAGTTAATTGCTTTAGTCCTTAGTCCTTAGTTTTTAGTTAATTGACTAGTGCTAATCAACCATTAGCAATTAACAACTTGCAATTTTTAAATTACCAATTTTTGAGTTTTTTGGCTTAGTGATGAGAACACCTGATGTATCGGTGATGGTTAACCGTGGCAAACGGATGATTGCCAGAGCTATCGTTTTGGTTGTGGCAGCTGTGGCCCTTTTCTTTGCCAGTGATCTGGCAGTTCCCCAGTCAGCTGCTGCCTATCCCTTCTGGGCACAGGAAACTGCTCCAGCAACCCCTCGTGAAGCCACTGGCAAGATAGTTTGTGCTAATTGTCACCTAGCAGAGAAACCGACAGAAGTGGAAATCCCCCAATCGGTACTGCCAGATACTGTATTTGAAGCTGTGGTTAAGATCCCCTATGACCTAGAAGCACAAGAGGTCTATGGTGATGGTTCTAAAGGTGGCTTACAGGTCGGTGCCGTGGTGATGTTACCGGAAGGTTTCAAGATTGCTCCTCCTGACCGGATTCCGGAGGAAATGCAAGAAGAAACCGAAAACATGTACTACCAACCTTACAGCGAAGAGCAGGAAAATATAGTACTCGTTGGTCCTCTACCAGGTGAGGAGTATCAAGAAATTGTGTTCCCAGTTCTCTCTCCTGACCCCAGAACTGAGAAAAATATCTATTTTGGTAAATACCAGCTTCATGTTGGTGGTAACCGGGGACGGGGTCAGGTTTACCCCGCTGGTAACCTTAGCAATAATAATGCCTTCAATGCCTCTGCCACTGGTGAAATTACCAAAATTACCTTTGAAGAGTATGTTGGCTACGACGTCACTATCAAGACCCCAGACGGCGAGACTGTAGTTGATACAGTTCCCCCTGGCCCAGAGTTACTGGTTGCTGAAGGAGATCAGGTAGTATCAGGACAACCTCTGAGTACTGATCCTAATGTTGGTGGATTTGGTCAAAGGGATGTAGAAGTGGTCTTACAAGACCCTGCTCGGATTAAGTGGTTGATGCTATTCATCGGCGCAATTATGCTATCTCAAGTGTTGCTAGTTATTAAGAAGAAGCAAGTTGAGAAAGTCCAAGCTGCTGAAATGAATTTCTAGTCTTAAGTGGCTGGTTTAGAAGTCACTATTGCAATAGTTATTGGTTAAAGGTTGACTAAATCAATGGTCAACCTTTATTTATTTAGGGAGTCGGGAGTCGGGAGTCGGGAGTCGGGAGTCGGGAGTCGGGAGTCGGGAATAGAAATATAGCAATCCTATCTGATTCGTGAAAGAAATGGGCTGCGTTAATGCAAAAGCCAGGAGGCAGATGGCAGAAGGCAAGGGATAAGCAGGGAGTTTTGAATAAGTCCAGGGATTTAGAAATGATTTAGGATTGCTATAGGTCAATCTAAATTTGTGCCAGGTGATTGAACTATGAATGAAAATACTGATCAAAGTCGAAGCTTTACAGTTGGCGATGTAGGAGGGGACTTTAAACCAATCGGCTCAGCAATGATGTCAGATAACGTTCAGATTAGCGGTACAGTTGCCGAGTCCATAAACCAGTTACCTGCCTCCCCTGATCCTACAAAACCAGGTATCAAAGAATTATTGTCTCAACTAATTGAGGCAATCTCTACCTCGTCAGATCTAAATAATGAGGACAAAGCTGAAGCTTTGGAGCAGGTAAAAATTATAGCTGAAGTTGGAAATAATCCTAATGATGAAGCTATGAAAAAGAAGGCAAAGACAGCAATAAAAATATTGAAAGGAACGGTTTCTGGCTTACCTAATGTTGCTAAACTAGCAGAGTCATGTAGTAAATTGTTGCCTTTAATTACCAATTTATTGGGGCTGTAACTATTTTTTTTTTATTAGGCTGTCACCCTAATTTTAAAAATAATCCACTCTTTAGGCTTAGTTTTCTGAAGGTAAAGCAAATGGCAAACAATCTGCATATTAACTTACTGAGACGAGGTTTCAACGTCTGGAATCTATGGAGGAAGCTAAATCCTCTAAGTCTTCCTAACCTGAAGGGGGCGAATCTTACAGGATTAAACCTCTTTAAAGTAGATCTTAGTGGAGCAGATCTCAGTGAAGTAGACTTTAGCAAAACCTCACTCTACAAAGCAAACTTAAGGGGTGCCAACCTCTATAAAGCAAATCTTAGTACTGCAATTCTTCAGGAAGCAGACTTTAGTGACGCAAGTCTTATCGAAGCTAACCTGAAAGATAAGAAATTCCCTCAAACAAATCTCAGCGGAGCAAATCTTACTAGGGCAAACCTTAATGGAGTAAAATTCTATGCACATACAAACCTTAATCAGACCAACTTTAGTCTGTCGAATTTCAGTCGAGTAGATTTTAGCGGACTAAATTTAAGGGGTAGTAACTTTACTGGAGCAAATTTGTATAAGGCAAATCTTAGTGCAACAAACCTTAATGGAACAAACTTCAGTGGCGCCAATCTTAGTGGAGCTAACCTTGAATATGCAAATTTACGAGAAGCCCAGATTCAAGAAGCAACCATTGATGAGAAATGGTATTTAGTTTGGGACATCGTTAATAATGGTGTAGAAGGGCGAGAGCTTCAAGGACTTGACCTAAGTATGGCTGACCTTGAACAAACAAATCTTTGTGAAGCTGATTTGAGTAGCGTCGATTTCACAAGAACAAAGCTTAATGGAGCTAATCTTGCTAAGTCTATTCTAGTCAAAGCTAATTTCTGTGAGGCAGATCTTAGGGGAGCAGATCTTAGGGGAGCAGATCTTAGGGGAGCGAACCTCAACTATACAAAATTACACCGCACCCAAATTCAGGAAGCAATTATTGATGAAAAATGGTATTTGGTTTGGGAGATTGTGAATAATGGTGCGGAAGAACGAGATCTTAGGGAAGCCGATCTTAGCCAAGCCGACCTGAGCGAAGCAAACTTCAAAAACGGAAATCTTAGCAGAGTTGACTTTAGTAGCTCTATTTTTAACAGAGCCGATTTGAGTTGGAGCGATCTTAGTAGAGCAAATTTCAGGAAAGCAAATCTTGCAGAAGCAAATTTTAACTGGGCAGACTTGAACAATGCAGATCTTAGCGAAGTGCAAGGATTTGACTCAATAACCTGTAGCGGTGCTAATTTTAATGGCGCAAGCTTCCGTCAAACAATAATTTCCAGTCACTCGCTTAGTGTGTTTCGAAAAAAAGCAGCCAGTTTCTATGAAGCAGATCTCAGTGAAGCAAATATCGAGATGGTGGTTTGTCCGACAGGTCCAATCCGAAATAGAAAAGAGTTTTTTCAAAGTCTACTCCCTTGGAAAAATCAAGAATCGCTTAATGAATCACTCAAAAAAAAATCGTTATTATCATCTGATCAAAGTTTGATACCTGGAATATTGCTGTATACGGATGAAGATGAAAAATTATCCCTTTATGTAAGAAAACACTTTGATGCTCTAGACAAACTAACGGGAGATTGGTGTACTATCTATCTTTTGGAGAATCCCTCCCCTAAGTGGAGACAAGCAAATCACAATTGGAGGAGAATGATTGAATCTGGTTTGGATCTAAGCTGGTTTATAAGTAAACCCTACGATAAGTCTGAAGCCTATGATATTGCTAGACAGTTGAACGTGGAGTTAAGCCATCTTCCATGTCTTGTTCTTATTTCTCCTGACAACTTATCTGAAAGACTAGTATTTGAAATCCAAGAAGTATCAGCCAGGTACTTGCGGAAATTATTCTCAACTATTGAAAAATTAGTCAAAAAATCTAAAGTTAAACTATCAAATCAAAACAAAGTACGATCTCAAGTTTTCGAGCCTATAAAAATTAATTTTACTGAAATAGTAGGGTTTTTAGAAAAACATGCCACTAAGGATGAACAAAATTCTGGTGTAAAGTATTTTTTTAACAGTAATAATCTTTCGGTTTCCGTTGAACCAGTTAATATCGAAAATGTAAACTACACGGATAAAAGTCGAAGTTCGACAATAGGAAATGTCGGGGGAAATTTTAATCCAATAGCTTCATCATTGATAGGAGATGGTTTGAGTGTGAGTGGTACAGTTGCTGAATCTATCGATTTTGACCAAGACATGCATGAAGGGGTGGAGCTTCAAAACCTACAAGACGAAAAAACTCTAAGCCAAACCTCTAAATCTGATCAATCCAAATCTATAGTTAAGGTTGTAGTAATCATTGTTATTGTCTTTGCTTTCCTGGCAGGAGTAGCAGCATACATCTTCTTTCAATTAGGCTTATATAGGAATCCCGTGCCTCGCCCATCTCAAGAGCAAAGTGCGATGTAGGGATTATGGCGTTAGTGCCAGATTCAGAATGAAAAACTTTCTATTGTTACTAAAAGCTACCAATCCGGTGGCTTTTATTTTGAGAGCGCAGAAGCTCCCCATAGGATTGCCTGTGGTAATATCAAGTCAGGTTGAATACCCATAATTAGAGGGAAAGTGGTAAGTGTGGGGAGATGGGGAGATGGGGAGATGGGGAGATAGGGATATTTTTATTAAGGGTAATTATCTCGACATGATATAAGATAAAAAAGGAGAATATTTTAAGTATGAGATGCCCCTTGATTAGTTGACTCTATGCTGTTGATTTATTCTCTGAAAGCCTCAAGAGTAGCGTTATTTTTTGCAGGCAGTTTTACCTGAAAACGGGAGAGACTCTGATCGTTACCAAAAAAATAGAAAAGGATGAGCAAGCAATGAGTAATAGTGACTTGTATGATCAGGATTTCGTTCTGTGGACTGAGACAACTTGCCAGCAACTCAAAACAAAAAACTTTGATGAGTTGGATATAGACAATTTAATTGAGGAGATAGCATCCTTGGGACGATCCGATAGACGAGAGCTTCAGAGCCGACTTAAAGTTTTGATGGAACATTTGCTAAAAAGGCAGTACGTGGATTCAGAGCCTGATTATCGAGGCTGGGAAAATACTATCGATGAACAAAGAGAACAGATTAATCTTCTGTTGTCTGAATCTCCTAGCCTCAAGCCTTATCTTGAATCGGTCTTTTCCGATTGCTACAGATATCCACTGAAAAAGGTGAGCAGGAATTATCCATCTGTTAGTTTCCCCCAGAATTGTCCTTTCAATTCTGATATTTTAGATCAAGATTGACCTATGCTAAGCTGGTCTTCATGTAAATTATATTGTTATGACAGGAAGGGATAGGGTTTTACGGTGCTTCTTTGTACTGACTTTGCTGTCATTAAGCTTGGGCTATTTGAAAATAACTCCAATCGGAATCTGATGCGATTGGCCGTTGGCCACGCTACGCGAACGCAATAACACCATGATAGCAATCAATCGCCTCCTTAACTCACATTCCACACCCATCTATAGCAAAAAAAATAGCCGTAGAAATACTATCCACGGCTATTTCAGTAAACACTATGTCATGTCTCTCACTTTCCGAATCAATCCGGATCTGATCCTATTTCATTGGGCAAAGGTCACAGTACGCGAACAGACCGGAGCCTTTGCCTGGGGGAAAACCCCCCCAGAAATTTAACGTATTAACGCCAAGTCGAATACTTGGTTGCAAAACTAATTACTTGCCCTGGAATCCCCGTTGGCTGCAAAGGGCTCCAGTCGGAAACCGACCCATACCCGAGTGCAGAAAGGGAGTAAATAGTCTTGGTGACTCCTTCAGGAGAGCCTTTAATGTACTTAATACGTTGTTTCTTTTGGTTAGATTCATCAGAATTATTGTTTTGATTCGGGATAAAGTTTTGAGACATGGTTAAAAACCTGAATTATGTTTACAATGATTATTGTAATGATTATTGTTTTGGTTGTCAAGGGTTTTTATAATTTTTTTTTGGGGAGGTAATTTAAGAATGAATTTCAGGATTTAGCCGTCAGCCGTCAGCTGACAGCTGTCAGGTTATTTTATTGAAAAGCTGTTCCCGTCCCATGATTAGATATCTTTGGCTGATAACTGATAGTTACTAGCTGTTCGCGTAGCGTTCGCGTAGCGCATATGCTGATATAGCACTCCGTGTAGTAATTGAGATAATTTTGATGCCATATTCCCTATTCCCTGTTCCCTGTTCCCTGTTCCCTTTTTTATAGCTGATAGCTGACAGCTGACAGCTGACAACTTCCCCATCAATTAGCACTGATAACCTGTAAAGCCGTAAACTTCAAATCACCGAAAGTCTGGGAAACAATCTGCTCATTACCCCGAAATTCTTGTTTTTCATAACGACCATTGTTTAATATCAGCACAGTTACTAACTGCTCTTGGGGGTCAATAATCCAATATTCAGGAATAGCCCTTTCTTGGTATTGTTGTACCTTCTCTACATAATCACGTCGGTAGTTTTCATCCCTTTGGTTTTTGTAGGGGCTAACTACCTCAGCCACAAACTGTGGGGGAAGCATATCAAGGGTGATAGTTAAGCGTTTTTCGGTTTGGATAAGATGTTCTTCTCTAATTACTACTAAATCTGGATAGCGGTTTTGAGGATTTCCTGGAACTTGTAATTCACAACTGTGCGTTTTAATTAAGCGGGGTTTAATTAGTTGTGCTAATTGGAGCATTAGGCAAGTTGCTATCCAACTATTTGGTTCACTCTCAGGAGGCAATTCTACTAACTCCCCATCAAACAGCTCATAACGGTTATCTGTGCCATCATCATATTCCAGATATTCCTCAAAAGTGAGTTTGGAGGTGGTTTTAACCATGGTGATTTTAGGGAACAGGGAACAGGGAACAGGGAACAGGGAATCGGGAACAGGGAACAGTAGGAAATAGGCGTTGCTGAATTAAGAAATGAATGCGCGATCATTTGGTTTTATTAAAGCCCCCTAAATACCCCATAATTGGGGGTCTAGGGCGTGTCTTATTACCTCGGAGATCCCCCTAAATCCCCCTTAAAAAAGGGGGACTTTGAGTATGGATCCCCCCTTTTTCAAGGGGGGCTGGGGGGGATCATAATCTTGCGTAAAACGTTTAAAACACGCCCTAGGGGAGCAAAACCATACGCATAATCAGCAACACCGCTTTTTTTATTTTAATCCCAATTAAATGACATTCCTAAATAATCTTCCAACTTCTGATTATGAGGTCGAAAGAAGTCACTTAAGGTTTGTTTCAATTCCTGAATAATGGGAGTGTAAGACCTACCATTGCATTTGGGGTATTGAAAAAACTTCTGATCAGATAATCCCAAGAATTCAATGATGGTACTCATGACAGTATTAGTATTGCTATAGAAGTCTTCACTCTTCACTATTAAAAATTGTTCTCTTGGAAAAATCTCCATCCATCGTTTCAACTTATAGACGTAAAGACTTCCTAACAAATTATTTGGGTGTCGATACCCAATCTGTAATAGCTCTGATTCTGTCAAGGTTTCCAGTCGTTGTTTTTCTAGAGCTAGGGAATCTTCTAGACTGCGCTTTTCTCGGCCATGATAAAAATTGTGATAGTAACAAGAGATAGCGCGATCAACAGGATTTCTCAATAAAATAATCAGCTTAACCTTGGGAAAACACTGAAACATCCGTTGGGCAGATTCAGTGCAGTCAAAATAATTAGGGCTTGCTTCCCCAGCTAAGAAATTAGGATAGTCGGTAATAGATGGAAAATGGGCGAGATACCAATCAATCCCTTGATTATAATATTTACTGAAAAAATTTAACTCTTTTTTATGAGGGGAGATAATTTGTGGATAACGACTCAGATACATATATAATGAAGATGTACCACATCTGGCCGCTCCAATAATAACGAAGTCTGGACCATGCTCTTTTTTAGGTTTCCAGTGAACCTCGGCAAGTTTGGGATTGGATGCAACTGCTGTCTTGTAAGAGCTAGTTTGGTAACAGCTAATCGCCTCCTCAAGTTGGCCTTGCTGGGTTAGCACATCCCCTAAATTCCCCCAAGCCAGAGGAAAATCTGGTTGCCGTTCGATGCACTGTCGATAAAAGGTGATAAGTTGCTCTAACTGCTCTGATTCAATCCAGGTGTACTGTAGGTCTACATAAGCTCGCTTAAAACACGGGTCAAGTTCAATCGCTTTTTGATAAGACTCTATGGCTTCTTTGAATCGACTTTGCCCTCTGAGCAGTTGACCCAACTGATGATAATCTTTAGCGCTAGAGTTGGGATTACTATCGACCACTTGTCGATAATAGTTCATGGCTTGGTGATTTCGGGGATTATTCTCGACCGCCTGTTGATAAAGTGCGATCGCATCTTCCATCTTTCCCTGAGATTTGAGTATCTCCCCCAGACGATAGTAAACTTGGAGTAAATTGGGCTTTAACTGAAGCGCTTGTCGATAACAGGTGATGGCTTGGTCTGGTTTTCCAAGAGACCACAACCTGTTGCCCAACTTAACATGCTCCTCTGGTTTAGCCCAATTTGGCTCTAGGGTTAGGGCTTGATACCAACACTCCGTAGCCTCGTCCTGTTGACCTGTCTTAGCGAAAACCCGAGCTAAGTTACGGTAAGCTCCAGCAAATTTGGGGTCAATTGCGATCGCTTTTTCGTAACATGCGATCGCTTCGGGCCACTGTTGCTGTTGAGCATACAGACTCCCCCGATTAGCATGGTCTTTAGCCAACTTTACTTGAATTTTCACCACCTTGAGCTGGCCCTGGGTTTGATCAACAGAGTCGTGGTCATGACCCGAAGAGTGTTTGATATCCCTTGACATCGTTACCGTTAAGACGCTATTTTTTGAACAATCACTATGCGAGCCTGATGCAGAATCTCAAACTGACCCTTAACTGAATCTAGAAACCTATTAATCCCAATTTTAGGCGCTTCTTGTGGTTTAGCCGGATTGCTCCATCCATAGTTATTAACGATCATCAGCCCCCCAACCTTGAGCAGCTTCCAACAAAGTAAAGCATTTTGCTCAGCAATGGTAGCTTTTTGACGCCTGTCGCGAATGTTAGCTAAATCATAGCAATTGCTATCAAGGGAATTATGCAACTGCTCAGGTTTTCCCTCTAACCTAGTCACTTTTTCCGCTGCTCCAGTTTTAGCGATATTGGCAGCAAACTCTTCCTGAAAGTATGGCGAAACACAGGTTAATCGAGCTGAGGGGTTAGTCAGGATTTTATCAAGTAACCAGCAAGCAGAATTACCTTGAAAACTCCCAATTTCCAGACACTGAGCATCAGCCACACCAGCTAGGGGCTGCAAGTGTTTTTCCCAGACCGGAATTTTAAAGGTAAACTTATCCTCGGTGAATCGATAATCCTTCTGAGCACACTGATGCCAACCCCGCAATTGAGCAGCTTTTTGATAACAGGTGTAGGCTTCGGTCAACTCACCTTTTTTTACCAAAGCATCCCCGAGTTTAACATAAGTCCAGGGATAGTCACCCACTGTCGCAATTACCGCACGGCATGAGACAATCGCTTCATCCCACTTCTGCTGTTTAATCAACAGTTGGATTAATTCTCGATAAGCTCCGGGAAAATTTGGATCAACCTCAATCGAGCGGCGAAACGCTGCAATCGCTGTGTCCACCATTCCTTGTTTGAGCCAAATCCCAGCAATTTTATAGTGCCCCTTAGCTTGATTTGGGTCAAGGTCGAGTAACTGACGATAACATGCGATCGCATTCTCCCACTTTCCCTGGGTTATCAAACACTCTCCTAACTCATAGTAAGCTGGCCATAAGCTGGAGTCACGCTCAATCGCATTTTGGAAACAAGCAATGGCTCGATCCAGTTTACCCTGAGCCAGGAACGCTTTCCCTAGTTTATAATGTCCCTGAGCATTGGCTGATTTGGGTTTCAGGCTCAGAGTCTGATACCAACACTCAATTTCCTCGTCTTTTTTCCCCAGCTGAGAATAGATTTCTGCCAGACTCCAGTAAGCCTCAGCAAAATCTGGCTGGAGGCGTATAGCATGATAGTAGGATGCGATCGCTTGCTGCCACTGTTGTTGACTGGTGTATAAACTACCGAATTTAGCATAGACTTGCACTAAATTCGGTTTCTCATCGAACACTCTAGAGTGCCAGAAAATTGCGTCGTCGAAGCGACCCATCCCTTGCAATATATTGCCTAAAACTCGGCAAGTCGAAGTAAAATCAGCTCGATTTGGGGATGGACTTTCCAACGCTTGCTCACAAGCGGTAATTGCTTCAGTTAAGTAAGTGTACATGAGAGGGAACAGGGAACGGGGAACAGGGAAAAGGGAACAGGGAGCAGGGAGCAGGGAGCAGGGAGCAGCGCTACTTGATTAACTCTTGCCTGTTACCTTTCCTTAATTACAGTATGTTCACAACTCAAATCAAGCATTAAGCGGTCAGCGGTCAGCAGTCAGCGGTCAGCAGTCAGCCGTCAGCGCTTGGTCTTTGGCACCTCAACTATCGTGGCACAGGCTTCTAGCAGTATCGTGTCGCAGGCTTGGACGCTGGGATGTAAAGCATAACCTGATTGCTGATTGCTGATTGCTGATTGCTGATTGCTGATTACTGATTACTGATTACTGATTACTGATTACTGATTACTGATAGCTGATAGCTGATTACTGATTACTGATTACTGATTGCTGATTGCTGATTGCTGATCTACTAGAGTATCTCAAAACCATCGTCAGTTTGATTAATTTCAACATCCAAACCTGAACTCAATTGAGCAATGGTTTGCCCATCAACTTTTAGCTCACCAGTGATCGAATCGTAAGTCACGTTAGTCTGGTCACTAACCCCTGGAATCACGATCCGATCTTCTCCAGACTGAAACTCAGTAATAATATCCGGTGCATCGTCAAAGAACTCGAAGGTAAATGTATCATTTCCAGGACCTCCGATCGCCACATCACTTCCTGGTCCTATGATCAGGTTATCATTTCCTTCTCCACCCAGCACCACATCATCGCCTTGATCGCCAGTGATTTGGTCATCTCCTGCTCCACCCAGGGCCACATCATCCCCGTCACCACCACTAACGTCATCGGTTTGATCACCAGTCTGAATAACATCTAGACCATCGCTCCCATCAACATTAACTGGCTTATCGTCTGGTCCTAAAATCACGAAGCCATCTTCATTAGTTGGGATAACTTCAACATCTGGGTCAGCAACAATAGAAGACATTTACTATAACTCCTTCTTTATTTATCCTAGTTGATATGTAATATCAACTATAATTTATTAATTTTTTTTTTGCCACAATCTTAGTTTTTTTGATTCTCAAATAGTTTTATTTAAATGGCATTATTTGCCTCATTATTGGTTATAACCCCTTGATATTAGCTGATTTAGACCAGTAATTTTAATTACTGATTGAAGGGAATCTAGGTTAACTAATATATTTTCTGTTAGTGAGCTAGTATACATTAGTTTGCGAATAGGATAACATTCAAAATTTTCTCCTTTTACATAATAATGTTTCAGTCCCAATTGTTGGCTAATAAGCCAGTAATCTGTTCTCACATAATTGGGTGACACTAGTTCTATAATTTGAGTTCCAGGGCGACAAAATACCGTATTGGTCAAACCAGCGCCATGGGGAGCAACAATTACTTTGACAGAAGTAAATAAAGCAACTTGTTCCCTCACAGACAGGCTTTCTAGAGCAATCGTAATAAAACCAAATTGGGATAGCAGTTCCTTGACCTCAGTTTCGTTGAGAACTTGTCGATGTCTCGCTTGAGCTCTAGTGATGTATATACGCTCTGGGTATCTTAATTCCAGAGTTTGGGGTAGAAACGTCTGTCTGAGGAAGTTGATAGTACCCTTCGGTACCCAATCAAAATGTCCGGGAAAGGAGGGTAAGACTAACTCCCGGGCTTGAATATGGGGGTAGCGATCGCTTGAGATAATTTTGTTAGCAGCAATGCCTAAGCAATTGAGGGTTTCTTGTTGAAAGGGTTGCTGTGGCGTGTTGATCAAAAACCAATCAATCTTAGCAAAATCTATCCCACTGCGGCGCAGGATTTCAATTCTAGGCAGGACATCAAACATCCAGTGGTAGTAGCCATGTCCCGACAATCCCGATAGAACCGCTACTGTGCCATCTATGTACTCTAACGGCGGCATCTGATCCAGACTAAAGATTAGATGGTTTCTGGGGTCGTAATTCTCACATCCAGGTAAATACCATGGGTAATTTCGAGAGACGTCAGATAGCAAATAATCATCTGGGGTAATGATGGCGATGCCATGACAAATCTTCCAGTAACTGCTTTGGGGAGCAATCCAAGCCCGTCCTTCTGGGATAGTCGCCACAAAGACAGTAGGGGAATCCACAGACAGTGTTTCTGGTGGGTTACACTGATAGACCCTATTGCCCAGATGAATGGACTCAAACTGGTTACACAGTCGTCTCATACATCGATTACAGGTAACACCGCCACATTGAGGCTGGGACTGAGACTGGGACTGAGGCTGGGACTGAGACTGGGACTCGCTGGGTTCAACAGATATAGGAGCCAGGGCAGAAGCTGGCGGCGCTACCATGGACATGGTGTTGAGATGCTTTGGCAAACCATTGCCCTGTAAACCATGGTTCACAGAAACTTCAATGTCCCTCGATCCCGTATATTGCCAATCCTTCTCGATGGTTGACCAAGGTACCTCTATGTAGTAGCAGCCATGGCACTCTGTGTTGATATACCAGTCTCTAGTCGCTTTATAAATTCCCTTGATCCGGTGAGGAGGTTGGGAGCTAAGAGGCTTAGCACTATAGTTATTTTTCGGCACGTTATCTATCGGCACGTTATCTATCGGCACGTTATCTATCGGCAAGACTCCGAGACTACCAAGCTTACTGCTGACCTTGCCCTCTTCTAAGTGTTGATGCCAGAGGGCTTCGTAGTATTCAAGGGCTTGCTGGAACCGCTTTTGTTTGCTCAAGACTTGCCCTAACCGTAGATAAATCTGAGGATGAGCTGGTTGCAAGGCTAAACCCATGTGATAAGTCATTACTGCTGCATCCAGTCGCTGCTGCTCGGCTAAACAATCCCCTAAGCGTATATACAACTCAACCTGGTCTGGCTGAATCTGTAACGCTTTCTGGTAATACTTTTCCGCCTGCTTTGATGCACCATACTCAAGCAAGGTATCCCCTAAATACAAATAAGTCTGCGACAGATAGAGGCAGACTTGGAAAGTATCCTCTTTGTTCCGTAGTGCCTCAAGAAATCCAGAACAATAGATTTGCGATCGCTCGAATATGTCCTGGCCTGGTAAAGCTTTAGCACGTTGGCAATAAGCCTCCACAAACGCTGGTTGCAATGCGATCGCTTTTCGTAAATAGTCAAAGGCTAGGGCTAGTTTCCCCTGAGCCATCAAGGCGCTGGCGCATTCACTGTAAGTCAATATCTGTTCTGGATCCAGCCTAAGCAGCTGTTCAAAATACTGCACTGCTATCGGATAGTTCCCCTTCTGTTGCCATAACCGACCCAGATTTAAGTAAGCTGATTCTAGCTCTGGGTTTAACTCAATCGCACTACTGTATGCCACCAGAGCCTGACCTGCCTGACCTTGTGCTTGCAGCACCTTACCCAGGTTATTATACAGAGTCCCCCACTTAGGATTATGGTCGATACCTTGTTGGTCGATACCTTGTTGATAGACCGCCTTTGCTGCCTCGAATTGTTTTAGATCGTAGAGAACACAGCCCAAATTATTGTAAGCGCTGAGGTAATCTGGCTGATTGGTAATGGCTTGGCGATAACTGTTGCTGGCTTCCTCTAACTGACCCCGTTGACCATACAACACTCCTAGGTGATAGTGGGCTTTGGCATCCTTGGGGTTAAGAGCGATCGCTTGCTGATAGCTTTCTTTGGCACCATCCCACTTCCACAGCTTGTGCCTGGTGATTCCTAGATTGTAATGGTACTCAGCCTGACCGGGCTGTAGCCAAACAGCCTGTTGATAATGCCATTCTGCTGTTGAGAAATCCTTGAGTTGACTATATAACTCACCAAGGCAGGCATGAGTTTGAGCTCGTTCCGGTTGGAGTTGCACCGCTTTACTATAGGCATAAATTGCTTGCCTGGGCTTTCCCTGAGCAGCTAGAGCAAAGCCTAGTAAGACATTGAATTCCCCAGAATCAGGCTGCCGTTTCAGGGCTTGCCGACAAGAAGCAACGGCTTGACCCCATTGCTTCTTGGCTAAATAAGCCTTGACTTGTTGGTAACTTGATTCAACCTTGATCATTAGGCAGCTCTGGGGTTAGAACTAGCTTGGGCAGATGAATAGTTGAACTATCCCCCGCGTTCAGCCAGCATCGCCGTTTTCAACCGTTATAGTTTTGATAATTAACGTCTAGTTAACACGAGCTCAGATTACCGTAACAAAGGACACAAAATTGGTAACTGGTTATTGGGAATTTGTTAGTTGTAATTCAATGACTGTAACTTAATGACTATTACTCATTACCTAAACTTTAAGATTACCTATATTAGTATATAGCAATAAACAAAAAAAAGTTAATTTTCACAGTTTTAGGATTTTTTGTTGTTTTTTTACATAAAACGACTATTTTGCTCTAGTTTTTGTTTGAAACAAACTTCTTTTACAAAATTTTTATATTGTTATCATTGAATCTTCATATTGGTTACATAAAAAGAGCTAATAACGTAAGCTATCAGCTATCAGCGTGTCGCGTATCAGCTATTCGCCTACGGCCAACAGCTGACAGTACCTCAAGTAGCGTGAGCTTTTAGCTGACGGCACCTCAAGCAGCGTGCCCGTAGCGAATATGCTTACCTAATTACTATAGGGATTTGTGTAGGAATTGTGAGAATTTTTGTTCCGAAGTTCCCTACTCCCTGTTGCCTGTTGCCTGTTGCCTGTTGCCTGTTGCCTGTTGCCTGTTCCGAGATCCGCTGTTCCCTGTTGCCTGTTCCCTCTGCTATATAAAGCTATAGCAGTTCTCAATGGGGTGATGGGAGGATCGTAAATGATACCACAAGTCAGTGTAATTATTCCCGCCTATAATTGCGATCGCTATATTACCGAAGCAGTGGAAAGTGTGCTGAATCAAGAAGCCTGTTCCTATGAGGTAGTGGTAATTGATGATGGTTCAACAGACCAGACGCGATCACTGTTGCCACCCTATCGTGATCGCATTCGTTACATTTATCAAGAAAACCAAGGAGTCTCCCTTGCCCGCAACCATGGCATTAAACTAGCCTTGGGTGAATTTGTCGCATTCCTCGATGCCGATGACTTTTTTCTGCCAGGTAAGTTAGCTGCCCAGTTAGCATTGTTTGAAGCACAACCCCATCTGGGAATTGTCCATAGTGGTTGGTACCGTGTCGATTGCCAGGGTCAGCGACTGATGACGGTGCGTCCATGGGAGAAAGTACCAGAATTAAACTTAGAAAGTTGGCTATTGTGGAAGCCAGTCCTGCCTAGTGCGATGATGTTCCGTCGCCATTGGCTAGAGTCCGTTGGCGGGTTTGACCCCAGGTTTCCACCCGCTGAAGATACAGAAATCGTGCTACGGTTAGCCCTCAAGGGTTGTCCTGCCGCTTGGTTGCGTCAGGTAACAGTAGGCTATCGGCAACATCACCAAAGTGCCATGCACAAGGGACTGCCTCAAGCTTGCTCCCTGTCAGCAGCCATTGACAACTTCTTTAAACAGGCTGATTTACCACCAGGAATCCGTCTATTAGAAAATCAGGTGCGCTATGGAACCCTAGTCTGGATTGCTTGGTATTTATATAATACAGGACATCCCAGGGAAATGATCAAGTATTTACAACAGGCTTGGGGCTATAGTCCTTATTTACCCATGGAGACAGTGGTAAATTGGGCAGAGAATTTTGCCGAGTTTTCCAAGAATTGGGGCGGGGAGTTTGATGCTGATGGGTTGGGGAAGTCACCAGAGTGGCAGCAGTTGATGCAATGGGTGATGGCTCAGGGGAGAGAGACGATGTTGGTAGGTGGGTCTAGCTTTTACTAACTGAAACTACTGCATCAGTTGGTAATCAAGACCAGTAATAATATTTTCTGCGGGGATACCAGCGGCAATAAGAGCCGAGGCCAACCCTTCCTCAAAGTTATCCTCTTCAATAACAACTTGGCCATTAACCAAGCGAGCGTGAAACAAAATCGAGTTAATCCAGCGTTGCTTATCCCAGCCAGTAGCCAGAACTAGGAAGTGACCGGTCTCGGTATCGCAAACAGGATAAAGCCGAATCGCTTGTATACTCGGTTGGGCGCGAGTTTCCTCTTGCAGGATTTGTTTGAGAATATCTGAATAGTTTAGTGAGTGATCCATTGAACAATAGCCTCTTGCTCGGGTTCATAAACTAATAAGTTAATTTTATTCCTCTCGACGGCTAGCTGAAAAATTGTTGTTTGGAAATGCCGAAGATAACTTGTTTTACTGATAGCTAAAAACAATAGATCCCCCCTAACCCCCCTTAAAAAAGGGGGGAAACTGTCGTTCTGGATCTTGTCCCTCCAAAGCCCATTGGTAAAGCTGAAGCTGTCCCATTGTTTTTTCCAGTTCATTAATAACTGAAAAAGTAAGCATTCAGCCATCAGCAGTCAGCAGTCAGCTAATCAACGGGAGGTAGTAAACAAGCATCGGAGGTGCTGGTAGGGCTGGTTGAAAATCCCTGCTCGTTTTACTGTAAGCATTCAGGCTACCGCTATCAGCCGTCAGCTTATTTTATTCAAAAGCTGTTCCCTTAGTCTGGCCTACGGCCAATGGCACCTCAAGTAGCGCTAATCGCTGACCGCTGATAGCTGATAGCTGATAGCTGAATGCTTACATCTCATCTTCCCATCTCTCCATTTCACAATTATGCCATTTTGCCATCATCTGTAGGTGGAATCACTGAAATGCTTATGGTGATTACTTTCAAGGGTCAACCGTAAACAAAAGTTATACATACACATACAGAAGTTAAACATGAACGCAAACCTGTTGGTAAACAGATAATTGCTACGCTGATTTCAAAGAAAAAAAACCTAAACTATTATTTATGGTTTATAAATCTATTTATCAACTACCAGGTGATCGCATTTTTAAAAATAAAAATAAACCCAAACAACTCTTAGTGATTAACCTTACTTCAAGCTTAGTATTGAGTCTTTCTTTTTTTAGCATTAAATATTCCCTATTTGGATTATTACCATCATCCTTATTTATAAAAGATATAACTCAGACAACAACACCTAATTACAATAATGAATTTATTGTTAAAAATAAAATTTTTGCCGCCCACCCAACCAGTATTCCTTGGATTAATGACTCCTACAACTGTGAAGCAACGGGAAGAGCTTGGGAACAGGGAGAGTGTTGGGACTATGAACATAATCACAACTGGTGATAGCGGGATTAATCCTTAAAAGACTATAGGTAAGCATATGCGCTACGCGCACGCTGCGCGAACAGCCGTCAGCCGTGAGCTTTTAGCTCACGCTACGCGAACAGCCGTCAGCCGTCAGCTAAATGCTTACATTCCCGACTCCCGATTCCCGACTCCCGATTCCCGATTCCCGACTCCCGACTCCCGATTCCCGACTCCCGATTCCCGATTCCCTACTCCCTACTCCCTACTCCCTACTCCCTTAAAAACGCTATATCTTGATCATGATAGTTTCCCCATTTCTCTATTATTTCCTGGGCAAGATGACTAGGAAATGAATGGTAACCGGGTTCCAATTCCTTCGATAAAATTAAGTCAATGGCTATGTTATGGGCATAGAAGACTGGGTCGAGAGTCTGAACTGGAGTAGGTTCCGCTAAGGAAAAATTGATCGGAGCTTTTTTGAAAAGCACTTCTGCATCTGAGAAGTTATCACCAAATTCATCTTCTGCGCCGATGTTGGCAAGATACTTACCACTAAAATCTTCCTTGTCTAAATCATACTCCTTAGAAAGTACTCCATTAACTCCCGTACAGGTTACAACACAAAAAGCCTCCTTTAGTGCTGCCCTAATGCCATCCAGGTCCTCAGCCTGTAACCCTTTGATTCCTCTAGCCCTAAGCTGTTCCAAAATCTTAGGATTTTTCTCGACGACCACCAGCTCCTTGGTTAAGCCTAATAATTCATTAACGAGTCCTTTCCCAACTTTTCCACAACCAAAGATTATCAAGTTTTTATCCACTAATGCCTCGTTAGTTAACTGGTGAAAGGCTTTGACAAATGCCTTACTAGTGCCATAGAACGTTTCTATATTTTTTAGGGAACTGTCATCCACAGAAATCAAGGGATAGGAAATATCTAACGATTGATAGATCTCGTTATCGAGTTTAGTTAGCTCTACCACTCCTTCGCGAGGGTTGAGTAGTGTGGGTAACTCTCCATAAAGATCTAAACAAATATCATAGTTATCCTCAAAATTCCCTTCAAGATTAACCTCAACATTAGCACTGAGTAAAATTTCCACCGCTTCTGGGTTAGGCTTGATAAAATTAGGGCAAGACACGGTAAGCTCAGCACCAGCCAACAGCAACGGTTCAACTTTAAATACAGTTTCTATGGTCAAGTGGATATGATGTAATAGTCTTAATCCTTGATAAGGCTGATGCGATCGCATCTGTTGTCTCAGCTCAGCCATAAATGGCATAGCTTCAGACCGGGGATGTTTTTGCCGTGCTTGTTCAAAGACCTGAAAATTAATCATTTATGATACACCCGATTAACGGTAGCGAAGTTGTTGACCCTTGATGACTAAACCCATTCTCATCGCGTTTCCAATTGGAGTGAATCGTTTTTGTTTCGTCATAGTTTGGGGATGATGACGCACAGTAGATAAACTCACGCTAAGCAGAGTCACAACAATTAGTGTAGCGCTTAAATTACGAGTAAAGGTTAAGTCAAACATTATCTGCGGATTTCCAACTGTCTCTACTTTCACAGTAGAAATCTCTTTTGATTAGTTCCCCCAGTAATATGCAACTAACTGAATTGACTCTCTGGTGGAATGGTGAATCCCACCAATTCAGTGGGTTTAGCAGTGTGGTTGACCTAGACAATCTGCCCACTGGCACCATGGCAGAAAAATTGGCGTTGCTTAATAATGGAATGATTTTAAGAGTGAGGTGGAATAGGCATCTTGCCTGTTCCTGATTTGGGGCAGGCAGAATGCCCACTCTACTCGGATTCATTATTTGATTGAGCAACGCCGAAAAATTCAATATCCTTCTTGAGGATCCCACATTCAGGACTTGAGGGTAAGTCCTATAGGGATCCCTGTAGGAATTGTGAGAATTTTTGTTCCCTGTTCCCTATTCCCTGTTCCCTATTCCCTGTTCCCTATTCCCTGTTCCCTATTCCCTTTCCTATCACATTTTTGAAGATTCGGTGAATGTATCCCGTAAGTCTTGGTCTGATTGTTAGGCTATAGCAGTATTGTGAGTAATTTTGGGAAAGTCTTATGCCCATAATTGATCTCAGTGATACCTTGCAAAATGACAAGGATTGGACTCCCTGGTGGGCACGTAATTCGGTAACTTACCACAATCATAAATTTGGACGATTAGCCATCTGGATGCTGTTTAGGATAACACCGAAATACCTGCGGGGAGGACTTGGTTGGGCGAATGACGTGATTAAGCTTTCGACCCACGGCACAACTCATATGGATGCGCCATGGCACTATGCACCAACTTGCGGGGGGAAGCCTGCCAAGACCATTGACCAGATCCCGTTGGACTGGTGTTACCGTGATGGCGTGGTTTTAGATATGCGCCACAAAAACCATGGTGAGGCGATTACTGTCGAGGATGTGAAATTGGCTCTCGACAAGATTAACTATAAACTCAAGCCGTTCGATATCGTGCTAATCCACACTGGTAACGATCGGCGGTTAGGAACACCGGATTATTTTACCCATGGGTGTGGTGTCAGTGCTGACGCCACACACTGGCTGATTGATCAGGGTATCAAAGTCATGGGAATTGACTCTTGGGGTTGGGATGTACCTCTACCAGTTCAAGCTCAGCAGGCTAAAGCTAGTGGGCGGAACGATATTTTCTGGGCGGCTCATTTTGTTGGGATTGATAAGGAATATTGCCAACTGGAACGGCTGACGAATCTTGATCAACTACCATCCCATGGCTTCAAAGTTGCAGCTTTCCCCCTTAAGGTCAAAAATGGCTCTGCTGGACCGGCTCGGGTAGTCGGCATTATCGAAGATTGATTCGATCCAAAAGACTTCCGCAGATCTTTTGGTATTGGTATAGCGCTGCTCATATTAATAGACTTCGCGGCAGTTGTCAGGAGATAGGAGACAGGAGACAGAAAACAGTAACAATAATTGACGAAAACAGTATCAAAAAAATACTTTTGCAAGAGGTCTAATCAAGTACATTCAATTTTCGCAACCCCTGTCTTGATACAAAGCGCGAGTGGTTTGGGTTCTGTGTGGGTCACCGCTCAAGCACCTTATAAGCCCCTTGGAAACCATGCCAGTTGCTCATCTGACTCCCCATCTCCCCATCTCCCCATCTCCCCATCTCCCCACACCTCCCACACCTCCCACACTTCCCTCTCTTTCCCTACTCCCTACTCCCTACTCCCTACCCAGGGGTGTCAATCAACCATATCTCCGATTTGGAGCCATCTTATCTAGGGATTTCACTTTAGTAGCTCTTGGCTTATCCAATTGACCCTGAGACTTACAGGACAAAGCACTGTGGGGTAGAACTCGTAAGATTTCGGTTAGGGTGGTTACCCCTTTGGTTACCTTTTCAATCGCCGCCTTCCGGAAGGAATAAAAACTGATTTTATCCAGGTAACGGTGCAACTGAGTCATGGTTCCCTCATAAATCAACTGCCGCACCATATCATCTACATCCAGTAACTCCACAATGGCTTCCCGTCCTAAATAGCCGGAATTGTAGCACTTGGCGCAACCCTTTCCTTTGCGCCAACCTTTGAGATTAGCTTCCTCTGGCCTCAAACTCAGCTTCCGCAAATCTTCAGAAGTCGGGGTGTAAGGTTCTTGACAGTGGGGACATACTTTGCGCACCAAACGCTGTGCCACTATTCCCAATAGGGCATCACTGATTAAACCCGGTTCCGGACCAATATCTTTAATACGAGGAATAGCACTAACTGCATCATTGGTGTGGAGAGTCGTCAGTACTAAGTGACCGGTCAAAGCCGCTCGAATCCCTGTTTCAGCGGTTTCAGCATCCCGAATTTCCCCCACCATAATGATGTCCGGGTCTTGGCGTAAAATTGCCCTCATCCCTGCCGCAAAGGTCATCCCCGCTGCCTCATTCACTTGGGTCTGGGTAATCCGGGGTAAGACATACTCCACTGGGTCTTCCACCGTTACTACATTCACATGTTCTGTGGCTAACCCTTGCAGGGAATTATATAGCGTACTAGTTTTACCAGAACCAGTCGGACCGGTGATAATAACCATTCCTTGGGGTTGCTGCAACCAACCTTTATAGATTTTAAGCTCTTCGTCAGAAAAGCCTAACTCTTCCAAGCCAGAAAAGGGGTTCTCTCTTGGTAATAAGCGAATCACTGCTTTCTCTCCCCCCACACAAGGGAGGGTACTCACCCGCAGATCTAACCCAAGTTCTGCCTCCTCCCCAGTAGCATAGTTTTCCCCAATTCGACCATCTTGAGGACGGCGGCTTTCAGCAATGTCCATATCAGACATGACTTTGAGAGCAACCACCACTGCTCGTCCCAAGTCTGACGGTAAGGTAGTTATATCCCTAAGAATCCCATCAATCCGATAGCGGACTCTTAAGCCATCAGTCATCGGTTCCAGGTGAATATCACTGGCGCGGTTACGCAAAGCTCCAGAGATAATGGTTTTAATCCGCTCAATCTGGTCAGCCGCTTGGGACAGATACAATTCTGTGGTTTCGGTAATGTCTTCTTGTTCCACCTCACCAGTCAGGGGATTGACAAAGGCTACCGAACTGATAGATTTGGCATCATTGTTTTCCCTGTGGTACCATCGCTTGTAGCTTTTCGGTGCAATGGGAATAATTTTGATTTCGGTGAAAGTGCGATCGCTTAATTTTTTGAGCTGCTCTGGGGATAACTGGACTGGGCTACCCAGGTAATAACAGTTGCGCCACAGTACCAGCGGAATCACCGGAGGTAAATCTTGGCGATTGGGGAATGGCTTAAAGAACCGGTAGCTGACTTCCCCATCTAGCAGGTTAAGGTTTAGTTCTCCTTGTGGGTTAACCAACAGTTTAAGGGCTGTTGCACAGTTAATTTCACCCTTTCTCAACTTCCTCCAAGCCGATGAACTTTTAACGCAACTTTGCATGATTTACCCCCCACTATATTCAACTAAATTAAACAGTTTTTGTTGATGAATTTCCAGTTTTACTTATCCCTTACACCTGGGTGCTTATTGACTATAGCAGTTTTTGATTAATTGGTATTACCCTTGGTTGAGATTGGAGTGATAGATCAAGGTAATACTAGAAATCTTTATCTAATCTTTATATATAACGTTACCTTTTTCCTTTCACAAAACCTAGGCTTAGCTAAATAGAGTTACCTAGTTTTTTACAATGATTATATAGCGTTTCTAAACATTGACAAACAAGTACATTGACAAACAAGTAACGACAGTCTGGCGAGACGCAGGATCCACCAAACTAATGGTTATTGAGGGTGTTAGCACCGAACTTGTAGAGCTGATATTCCTGAGTAACTCCCACGATGAATTGGGTTTGCTGAACCATCTTCACAGAGGAAGAGGTCGCCATTGGCAGCGACGGTAAACACACAGTGTTGTCCAAGGTTGTTGGATAGCGCGCTAAATAGTCTAGGAGTAAATCATGAAAGTAAGTCCAACAAAAAGTTAATCTTAAGTTAATAATTGGTTAATAAATTACTATAATATCAATTTTTTTTGAAAGTCTACTGTCAGCTCTTAAACTAATCATGAATTTGTTCACAATTAAACTAATATTAACCTCTTTATCTAAAGATAGATTAATAGAGTTTTAAAAGACTAGCGCTTGATTCAAGACGCTCTACCAGGTTGAAACAAGGAGAATTTTACGATGGCTGATATCTTCCATAAGTCAGGGATTTTGGCAGCCGCTAGTGTGGCTTTGGGTCTAGCTGTAATGCCAACCCAACCTGTCTCTGCAGCAACTATCAAGTATGATTTTACCGTAGATGTAGAGACAGGGAATTTGGCTGGCAACTCTTATCAGGGGTATTTTACCTATGATGACACCTTCCAATTTGACAGCGGATTCGAAAGATTTAACTCTCGGAACGATGACCTATCGGTAGTCTTCGACTTCAATGGTGTCACCTACACTGAGGAAGATGATTTCTTATTTCCTGAGGGTCCCTACGTTGATTTTCAGGATGGAGAGCTTCTGGGATTGAATTTTGTTCCCAGTTTGTTCACTTTCGATTTTCCCTTTGAAATCCGTGACGAAGACAATGACCGCATAGGAGGCGACTTCTTTACCTATGGTGATTTCTTCATCGGTTCTGGAGACGGTAGTGTCACTTACGCTAAAGTGGGTAAAGTGCCCGAGCCAGCTACTATTTTAGGGTTAAGTGTCCTCGGTGCTAGCTTGCTGCTGGGTAAAAAGAAGGGATCCTCTCAAAACGCTTAGAAGAGTTTTGGGAGTTGAAAGTTGAAAGTTAAAAGTTGAAAGTTGAAAGTTGACGGTTGAGTGTTAGAGGATATCTGAAAAGTTTTTTGATACTGAATTTTGCCCCCCTAGCCCCCCAATTCTGGGGGGAACAAGAATCAATTTGTTGGTAAAAGTCCCCCAAAATTGGGGGATTTAGGGGGCTTTAATGTAGCAAATGAGACTTCTCAGACAACCTCTTAAAGGTTGAGTATTGACAGTTGACCGTTAACACTCAACCCTTAATAGCTAGGATAATGGCAAATTTCTAGTCATCTTCGTCATCACAATTTTTTCCATTGCCCCAATCATGCGATCGCGTAGCGTCGCATCTAATTTACTAGCGCTATTGTTATGGGTTTGTGCGTTCGCGTAGCGTCGGCGAAGCCGAATCGCTTTTCTTTTGATAGCGCTATCCTTAGGTAATTTACCCCCAGAAATCCCTAGTCATATTGTTGATTTTGCCATTAATATTACCCCTGAACTCACCAAAGGGCAGTTTGCCGAAGATAAAATCTGCTGTTTAAAAGCATTGATTAAGCAAACTAGCGAAATTATCAGCAACTTCAATCCGGCAACGGCAGTCGTAACCACAACGGTAAATGGTCACTTACCTCATGTTCAAACCGTCGAAAAAATGCCTTCTTCTCGGATAGTGATAACTCACTAACCCCTCGGTTGTACAACGCATCACTAAACAATTCAACAAAATTCAAAACACCATAATCCGGTCCTCGTGGGTTTTCCCCCATAGAGGAATTTTCCTTATAAGTAGGAAGACGTTGATCCCAATTAAACAAACCAATTTGGTCAAAGGTTTCCGTAAATCTAGCATTAGTGCGCAAGACTTGGTTTGTCTTTGGATGGGGATCTAAGAACGGAAAATTAACATTTGCTTCCCCTCTCACCTTAGCATTAAACATCTTGATATGCTTTTCAATCCGGTCACGGTCTGTAGTAGGATTATCAAAATCTAAATTCAGATCTCCTAATAAGAGAAAATTGGGATAATACGCTCAATCATGTTCGATAAACCGTCCTAATATCCATGCCATCAGTGCATCAAATTCCTGACGGCGATCTGAGATATAGTTACCAAAATACAGATGAGCATTAACCGCCATAAACTCATAGGGGTTAGTACCAGGATGACCAACAATTCTAAAGCTGACACAGAACGGTTGGCGAGCAAAGGTTAGAAACACTGGCATCTTAACATTCGGCTTCTGAGGGCGTTTTCCTAACTGATTTGAGTTCCACTGATCCAGTTCTTTTAGATAGTCCACATAGGGTAAGATAGCCTGATTGATCTGATCATAGTTACGAGCCAAGGTTTCTAACACCTTAGTACGGTCAAAAGAAATATCTGAGACCACTTCACCCCGCTGAACCATCGACCAATTATATATAAATCCCAGTCTTTCCCCTAATCCTAGTTCATTAGGAAACACCCCAGTTCGATCAGACACAATCGTACCAAACTCTGACCCCATCCGCCCCTTCAACTCCTGGAAACCACTCAGGTCATCCATGATTTCTTGGATAGCCAGCAAATCAAAGTGCTTACACACATGAGCCAAAAAATCCCAGGTTTGAGGACTGCGGTTAGTTACCCTCCCCAGTTTTCTGATATTAAATGACCCCAACACCACCGAGCCATATTCCCGTTTAGGCAATCCATACTTAGTGGGATCGTCAGCCAAAGTTTCTCGGATTTTTCCCCATTCTTCTGGAGTAAATTCAGACATAATATTATTTGAAATGTAAACATAGGATTGATCAAAAAAGGGAATCGGGAATCGGGAATCGGGAATCGGGAATCGGGAATTGGGAATCGGGAATTGGGAATCGGGAATCGGGAATCGGGAATTGGGAATCGGGAATCGGGAATCGGGAATCGGGAAGAGTTACCCAAAATACCTATATACTTGATTAACTCTTGCTAGCATGCCTATTGCCTATTGCCTATTGCCTATTGCCTATTGCCTATTGCCTATTGCCTATTGCCTTATTCCCTATTGCCTTGTCTTTAACGATTCAGAATTGTCAAACCATTATTATCATGGGAATCTTCAAAAATTGCTCCCCTTTGTTTCAAGTCAAGCTTCATCTCTTCAGAAATTCCTAAATTATTTACCAACCGGGCTTTCTCTAATTTAGCATCACTCAGATTCACCTTACTCAAGTTAGTCTCCCCCAGGAGAGCACATCTGAGGTTAGCAGCACTCAGTACTGTATAATCCATCGAGGCATAACTTAAGTTGCTGTAACTCAAATTAGCATGATTAAAAATGGCATAATTCAAAGTAGCACAACTTAAGGTAGCACCAAATAGATTCGCTTCGCTGAGGTTAGCACCAAACAGATTAGCATAACTCAGATTAGCATTACTCAAGATAGCATGGCTGAGGTTGGCATTACTCACGATAGCATAGCTAAAGTTAGCATTGCTGACCAGAGTACCCCTGAGATTAGTAATGCTGAGAATAGCACGACTGAGGATAGCCTCGCTGAGATTAGCATCACTAAGATTAGCATCACTAAGATTAGCTTCATTCAGGTCAGTCCCAAACAAGTTAGCTCCCAATAAATTAGCACCAAATAAATTAGCACCGTTGAGTTTAGCAAGACTAAGGTTAGCACCACTCAAATTGACACGACTGAGGTTAACACTACTCAAATTAGAACCGCTGAGATCACCACCTGCACAATCGGATGTTGTATTAAGACCAGCAATTCTCCCTATCTCCAAAAAGTCCTTAGTTTTCTCCTCTATAGAGCGATCGATTAACGGTTGCGCTTCTGGCCGAATTTCTTGATTAGACATAGGTTTACTTGACCAAAATTAGTATATGATCACCAAAATTTTACTCTATACAGCTTTGAGGGCAATGAGCTCATCCCTGATACAGTCAGTCGCCCATTGACCCTCCTTTCATTGTCTTGATGCAGTCGCTAAGGATGTTACAATCAAAAAGCTGCTGGGAATAGTAGGTAAAAACAGACATTATTTAAGATGCTTACCCATTGGAAACAATCCCTAGCCAAGAGTGCTGGACTATTGGCTGTTTTGACTCTTGTACAGGGTTTCTGCGTGAGTCAATCAGCTTCTGCGCAATGCGTTCCGAGTAATTTTCCCTCGAACTGGTTACAACGACAGGAGTACCTCGGTGGTCACACCATTGATCGCCATGTTGGTAAAAGTGATCAAGAACTAGTAGACCGATTAATTAATGCTCCCAGAATCAGCGCAGCTAGCACCTATCCCGATTTGGGAACTGCTGCCACTAATATTAAAGCTGCTTTGAGAGCCAACCGGAATAGATTAAATAGTTGGGTTCTTGATGCTGCTATAGGTGAGAAGCGAGCTGTTAACTATAGGGCTAGGGAAGTAGTTGGTCGTGTGGCTAGCCGTCCTGCTTCTCTGAGCAATATTTCTAATAGTAGGAAGTTGCGTGTGGTTATGGAAAAAACAGCAAAAGGAGATTGCTTACTTCTTACGTCATATCCCGCTAGATAACTGCTCAGGGGATTGTAGATTTTATAGTGTAGATTTTATAGTTTAGACTGACCCTTGCTTAAACTATAATATCTTGTATTTATTTAATCTTCAGTCTCTAATTATCTAATATTTAGTCATTACTCAACATTAGCAATTAACTATACACCAAAAATCTACCCATGAGCCAAAAACCTAACTACGAAAATCTCTACAGTTTTCTTGCTGGGGAGTTTGCTGAAGCTGATTTTGAAGGTAAAAGTGATGAAGAGGTAGTTCTTGGCTGCAACAATCCAGAACTTGCCAAGTGGCATCGTACCATCATTACAGAAGGACGGGTTGCTTTGGCTTCTCCCTCCTTTCCCTGGAAAGATGTGGGTGACTATGCCAATCGCCATTTTGAAACTGAAGAAAGTGCTAGAAAATGGCTAACAGAAATGCTCGACCTGTTGGAAAGTGGTCTTGATCAAGTATCCCGAGGAGAGTAAAGTACTTTATCTGATAGCTGATAGCACCTCAAGTAGCGTGGCACAGGCTTCTAGCCTGAAGCAGAAATCCTAGGGTTGCAGGAGGAACGTACAAAGGAAGCAAAAGCACGACTAGCAGAATACAAGAAAAGAGTTAGAAAACAAAAATTATTGATTGTCGGAGTTATTCTAGCATTTGTAGCGGGTGTTGGCACTCTTATCTATGAAATTGAACAAAAGAGGCAAAATAAGTTGACTAACACGTGGGCTAAGATTAACTCTAAAGTTGCTACAATAAACTATCTTCTCTCAGAAGCAAAGGAGTCTTTACCAGAAAACCAGAAAAACCCTACTATGGCTTTACGCCTTGCCGAGGCTGCTTATAAGATTAACAAGAAAGGGCCTCAGGCTTCAGAAGTACTGAGTAGAGTCTACCATTCAGCAATTCATAACCGCTCCTTTTTTTACTCTGCCAATATGGGACATAGGAGTGCTGTGACTAGTGCAGTATTCTCGCCGGATGGTAGTAGAATTCTCACGGCTTCAGAGGATACCACCGCAAGATTGTGGAATCTCAAGGGGGAGCTAATCACTACCTTAGCCGGACATTCTGCTAGGGTTAATTCTGCTGTATTTTCCCCAGATGGCAACACAATAGTGACTACCTCACAGGATAAAACGGCTAAGTTGTGGGATAAGGAAGGCAATTTGCTCAATACCTTACGAGGGCACGATTGCGATCGCAACGGTCAGTGCAGGGTTAATTCTGCCCTCTTTTCCCCAGATGGTCAGGTATTCTAGATAAAATCCTAATGATGTCAGATACCCTGATTGATTGACTTTTTTGGCTTCGTAGATTGGCTTGAAGATAGTGAAACCCAACCCTGGCAATGGTTTTAGGTAAAATCAAGGGGTTTAGGAGTTTTGTCAGTCAATCAGGGCATCGGGGACGCGCGCGGGAAACCCGAACGCGCCCCGCGTCGGCTGTGGCCTACGGCCACGCTACGCGAACGCATTCGAGAGCGTTGCAGGTTGGGGTACTTCACAGCTGATGCTGTTATATAGCAATCCTAAATCAATTGAGAGAATGTTTGTTCCCTGTTCCCTGTTCCCTGCTCCCTGTTCCCTGCTCCCTGTTCCCTGTTCCCTGTTCCCTGTTCCCTTTATATATTTAATAAATCCCAGACAATTGTCGCAAGATTGGTAAAACTAAGGTAATGGGGGTTTGCTCTTCAATGGTGACTTGTACTGTTACAGTGGTTCCTGAAGTCACTGTCAACGACGGTCCTTGAGAAGAAGACCAAGCATAACCACTAGGAGTCGAGGAGTCAGCCTGTAACTTCCCATGGATTTCAATAACAGGTCTGACTTTAGATGCCAAATTTTCAGCTATTGTAGAGTTTCCTATCAGTTTAGTTGCTCCTTGTTGAGTAATAGGAAAAGGAGATACTTCCGAGACAGTACCAATAATACTACCAAATTTTTCTCGGCGAACTGTATCAGGTGTAACATAGATTTTCATACCAGGTTTGATCTTTTTACCCTGCCCAACAGGAAAGTAAGCAACGGTTGAGAGACTGTCTGATGAACTCTGTCTTTGAATCACTCCTAAAGAAAACCCTTTGTCAATAACAGAACCTTTACTAGCAGTTATGTTCAGAAAACAACCCGAATAAGGACTTTTGATAGCTTGATTATCATTATACTGTTTAGAAAGTTGGGCTAGATCGTACTTAACCTGTTGAATTTGATTTTCTCTTTTGCTAGAATCTTCTAAGTTTTGCTGTTCAAGTTTTTTTCTTTCTGTAGCTAAGGTTTTTAGATCTGTTTTTTGTTGAGCAACTTGATTCATATTTTTCAAGTATTTCTCTCTAGTTTCAGTTCCCTTAACTGTCAATTCTCTTAATTCAGCTTGATGCTTGCTAATGGTACTTAAGTTATCTAAATATTGTTGTTCGACTTCAGCTTCTTTAACATCTAGCTGTTTGAGTTCAGCCTCTAGTTTAGATATATTTTGCAGATTTTGTTTATAAGATTGTTCTGCTTCTAATATTTGATCTAAAGAGATTGCTCCTGCTTGAACTAGTTCACGACGTTTTTCTACCCTATCTTTTAAGCTAGAACTGAGTTCCTTAAAATCTTTCAGTTGTTTAAAGATACTAACTCTTTGTTCTTTGATGGAGTTAAGTCCTTTTTCTCTAAGTGTTGGAGTAATAGTTTGAAGATCCGTTATTTTTTGCTGAATGCTTTGTTTTTGCTGGTTTATAGCCTCTATTGCTTGATTATTGAGAACCAAATTTAAGCTTTCACTATTTTGTAGAGACTGTTCTAATGCCTCTTGTTTTTGCTGAAGGGACAACACTTCTAAATTAGTTCGCTGTACCTGAAGAGTATTCGCTAATTGACTTTGTGATTGTAGTTGTGTTAATCTTTCTTTCTGTTGCTGAAGTTTCTGCTGAATATCAGACGGTTCAATTGTTGCTAACACGAAACCTCGGTCAACGCAGTCGCCTTCCTTGATATTGATCTGTTCTAACTGACCACTAACAGGAGACTGAACTTCAACTACTTTGTGTGGATGAATTAGCACCCCTTTACTTTTAATAGTTAAGGGAAGTTTACCGACAATACTCCAAATAATGGTCAAGAACACTATTCCTGCCAAAGTAGATAAAGGAAGCCAGTCTTGACGGGAGACAACTTCCATAGCTTGGTCTAATTTTTCTGGGGAAGTTAAGTGTTCCACAGATTCTTCTCGGAATAGATTAGATTTTTTTTTGGGTTTCATAACAGTAATATAGTGTTGGTGTGCTATCTTGTATAATAGAGAAATTAACTGACAATTATAAAAATGCTTGATTACTACTTTCTTCTCCAAGTCTCATCAATGCTTAAACAGAATATTCGCTATGCTATTGGCTTAACCATTATCTGTTTGATCGTACTAATTTTGTTATGGCTGCCAGACTTTTTAAAGAAAGAAGAGTAATAGAGAATTTTAGTCTAGTTGTCGAGCAACCAGTCGTGCAAACAACCCCTCTTCTTGACTGAGCTGTGCAAATGTTCCTGTCTGGACAATTCGTCCAGCTTCCAGTACATAAATTCGGTCTGCATTACGAATTGTACTAAGACGGTGAGCAATAACAATACGTGTTGCATGGAGTTGCTCCAAGCTGTCAGTCACTATCTCTTGAGTGCGGTTATCAAGGGCACTGGTTGCTTCATCCATCAGAATGATTTTTGGTTTATTGACCAAAGCACGAGCGATTAATAAACGCTGTCTTTGTCCTCCCGATAAGTTACTTCCTCCTTCACTAATAACGGTGTGCATTCCCATGGGCATTTTCTCAATATCTACGGCTAATCCAGCCATTCGTGCTGCTTCCCAGGCTACATCATGGGATACTAACGCACCACTAGTAATATTGTGAAAAATCGACCCTTGTTGAACGTGACCATTTTGTAGAACAACACCTAATTGGCGACGCAAAGCAGTAACATCCAACCCCGCTAGGTCTTGACCATCATAATAAATCGTTCCTGTGATGGGACTAGCAAATCCTAATAACAAACGAAAAAGGGTTGATTTTCCACTTCCACTAGGGCCAACAAGTGCAATAAACTCACCGGGATTAGCATGAATACAAATATTATCGATAATTAAAGGACCATCTTCTCGATAGCGAAAGCTCAGATGATCTAAAACGATATGTCCACTTATACGACCCGGATCTTGCTGATTAATATCAGATTCTGGTTTTTCCAGGAAAATAGATTTCGCCCTTTCCCACATGGGTACAATTCCTAAAATATCTGTTAAGGTATTGCTCAAGCTTGTGACTCCCCCAATATAAGTTCCAAAGGCAACCTGAAAGGCTAAAAAAGTCCCTGCAGTCAGAGTGTTAGGGAGATTCTTTTCTTGGTTGATTTGGATAAATAATAAGGTGAAACAGAACAGGATTACTGAACTTATTAACGGTAAGGCTTCATTAAAGGTAGATAGACTATCATTAATTCGTTGAATTCCTGCAGTTAACTTAGTTTTTTGACTGTATTTTTCCGCCCAAGCCCAAAAAGCACGTTCTTCAGCAGCAGCGACCCGAAGTTTAGCCACTCCATTAATCAGTTGTACTGTTAAACCATCAATTTCTCCATCAAGAGCCTCTTGTTTTCGCTCTTTCTGAACTAAAACAACACCAGAAACAACTGTGACAATGACCGCAATTACAGATAGTCCTAAAGCAACTAGAGCAAGTTTAATACTATAAATAAACATTAATCCTAGATTCAAAAGAGCAAAAACGCCACTGAGTAATGTGCGCTGAGTTGCCCCACTTAACAGATGATGAATTTCCCGTATTGCTAGGAGACGATTCACTAGATCTCCAGACGTATATTGCTGAAAAAATGACGGACTTAACTTAAGCAGTCTGTCCCAAACCGCTAATTGTAAATTTCCATCAGCGACTGTTTCTAAACGCAAGGTCATAATTCCTTGGGAAAGTTGAAAAGCGGCTTGAGCAAACGCAGTAGCAAATAAGACTAACCCAATGTGCTTTAATAAGAGTAAATTACTTCCAGGAATTGCTTGATCCATTAACATTCCCGTGGCTTGGGGCACAACCATTCCTAAAAGAGTTGCTATTATACCTATCAGGGCAATTAATCCTAATTCTTTTTCATAGCCTGCTATACTAAATCTAAATAGTGCCCCGACCCCTTGAACAATAAGGGGCAAAGGACGGTAAAACATATAAGCTTGGGAGCTAATATGTTGAGCGACGTCCTGATTAACAGGGGTACGAGTTTTTTTGATAGGATCAAATAATAGATAGATACTGTTTTTTTGGGGATTTGGTAATAAAGCAACAGGACAGTTATCTTGATTATAGCCAAGTAAGGGGCCATGTTCTGAGAGCCACCAATCCCCCACTAATCTTACAGAACGAATACGGCATTGAGAGGCATAAGCGATAGCTTCTAAGGGATTAGCCAGCTTACTCATATCTTCTGATGTAGATGGCGGTTTAATGACAATTTGCATAGCACGGCCTACGGCACCCGCTGCAATTAATAGAGGTGTTCCTGATCCAAAAAAAACATCATAACCCGGTTTGATAATTGAGGTTAATTTTCCTAATGCTGATTGAGTAACTTGGCTATTTAGTTGTTGTCTGGCTTGAAACCGTCTAAAGTCGGATTCTTTATCTTCAATATTTTTTTGGTTTAAATAGTAATAAAAATAGTTATGTAATAGTTCTAAGCTATGGGGAATTTGTTCTGCTTGTTCTATAGTATCAGTAGTAGTTATTTTGAGTTGAGTGGCATTTTCGGATTTTAACCACATCCTATTAGCCAGAGGAAATAGAGGAGAATTGATCTCTAAGGTTAACTCTGGCTTTCCTAAATAGTCAACTTCTCCTTCTCTAATATCTACCCAAATGATTTGTTCACTAAACGATTGAATAATTTGTTTATCTTCTAGGGAAAAGTATGAAGAAAAATCAGGATTGATAATTTTGATTACATTATTTAAAGGCATCTGGTTAATACTTTTTCCTAAATGCCGGATCCAGCTTTCTAGGATTGCAATCCCTTGAGGATTTTTTTGAGAGATTTGTTTTACCAAATCTTGTATGGCTACAGATTCTAATTCTGCGCCTTCTATTGCGACGGCTAAAAGGGCTTGACCAGAAGAATCTGAACAATGACCAAATAAACCTTGTCCTTTTTCTACAGTAAATAGATAATGACGATTTCCTTCTGGTTCATTATTCTTCATTTCTGTGGCAAATACAGAGACTTGTCCAGAAACCACCATCCAAACAATCTCAGGGTTATTAAGTATTAGTGGTTGATTACCTTGGATTTTGCAGGATTGTTGACTATACATAATATACAGCGGTTTGCAATTGGGTGAGGTACAAATTATTGGGTTTTAGGGAACAGGGAACAGGGAACAGGGAACAGACAAGAGGGAACAGGGAACAGGGAACAGGGAACAGACAAGAGGGAACAGGGAACAGGGAAAAGGGAAAAAATCCGGCGTTGCTGATTATGAGTATGGTTTCGCCCCCCTAGCCCCCCAATTCTGGGGGGAACAAAACTCTCAAAGTCCCCCAGAATTGGGGGATTTAGGGGGCTTTAATAAAACCAGATGATCGCGCATTCATTCCTTAATTCAGCAACGCCTAAAATCCTGTGTACCTTATAGTTATGAAAAACGCTATAAATTTTTTAAATGTGTTTTATAGAGGATTGATAGGGTGTATTGGAAGAGAGAAGACGTTGATATGTCATTTTTTTTTTATTTCAGATTGGATTACCACTCAATGACTACTGATGAGGTGTTGATAGGTTCCTGTTTCTTGGCGTAATTGTTCATGGGTTCCCCGTTGAACAACCTTTCCCCTATCCAGGACAATAATTTCATCACAATCTCGAATGGTACTCAGGCGATGAGCAACGACAATGCAGGAACACCCACGCCGTCGTAAATTACGATCAATGATTAATTCTGTTTCTGCATCTAAAGCACTAGTTGCCTCATCTAAGACGAGAATGGTAGGATTTCTCACTAAAGCGCGAGCAATTTCAAGGCGTTGTCGTTGTCCACCACTGAGATTTGCTCCCCCTTCACTCAGTGGAGCATCATATCCTTTTGGCTGAAACAGGATTGATTCGTGAATTGCAGCATCAGTGGCAGATTTAACTAAATCTGATTCAGGAATGGTGGTATCCCAAAGGGTTAAATTCTCTCGAATTGTACCCGCAAAAAGAAAAATATCCTGTTCAACCATTGCTAAGGAATTAGCAAGAACAGCACGAGGAATTTGACTGCGAGGAATACCATCAAAAAGGATTTCCCCCTCCCAAGGGACATATAATCCACAGGCTAATTTAGCAATGGTTGATTTTCCTGAACCACTACTACCGACTAAAGCAATTCTTTGCCCTGGTTTGATAATTAAATTAAACTCTTCAACCAGGGGAGATTCTAAGCGATTATACCCAAAAGTGATGTTACGAAATTCTACATTACCCTGTAATTTAAATGAATCGGAAGTTAGAGCATCATTATTGATGGCACGAGCAAACTGATTGGGCTGACGGATGGCTTCTTCATCAATAGGATTTTGTAGTACATCATCAAGGCGATTAATATCAGCTTCTAATTCTTGTAAGGTACTCCCAAAATTAATCAGTTCATTAATGGGTTTGAGAAAGCTACTGGTTAAAAGTTGATAGGCAATTAGCATTCCAATGGTTAGTTCTCCCTTGATAACCCGTAAGCCTCCGATTAGCAAGATAGAGGCTGTAGCTAAGGCGGTTAAGAGATTGGGAAGTGCATTGAGAATTTGTGTTTGTAGCCCTAATTTTTGTTGAGCGTTTAAGGCTTTAGTATAATAACCTGCAAATCGAGTAAACAGATCTGATTCCAGTCCAGATGCTTTAATGGTTTCAATTGATTGAATGCCACCAATCGCTGTACCAGCAACTTTTCCATATTCCTGGGCTAAGCTAATATTGGCATCTGTCCGATTACGAGATAAGTATTGAAGGGCTATAAAGTTAAAGCTCGCAAATAGAATCGTTATCGTGGTTAATAGTATATCATAAGTAAACATTAATAGGGCATAAAGCCCCATCATGATCACATCAATAATAGTGGTTGCTAGACGGCCAGAAATTACGTCTGCTACGCGGTCATTGAGTTGAGCGCGATCGCTAATTTCACCCGAAAACCGTTGAGCATAAAATCCTACAGGTAAGCGTAAAATATGCCAAACAAATTGTCCTGACATACTAACCGATAGTTTGACTAAAAGTCGGCGTAACACTTTTAATTGCAGACGGGCAAGAAGTCCCTGAACAATTGCAGTAATCACCATTGCCAATAACATCGGTCTCAGCCAGTCTTGATAATCTTCTATTAAAATTTTATCCACAAAGACTTGGCTAAACATAGGGACTATCAACCGAGGAAAGGTTAGAATTAATCCTACTAATATAGAAAATATAATTGAGTTGTGAGAGGTTTGTAAACGATTCTTTAGAGAAGAAAAGATACTTGTTTTTTTTCCGGTTTTTTTAAACTCTGGGCCAGGTTCCATCACTAGAACTATTCCAGTGTAACCTTGGCTAAATTCTTCTAACGATAGTTTACGGGGACCCGTTTCTGGATCATTAAGGTAAACACAATTTTTGCCAAACCCTTCTACAACCAAAAAATGGCAAAACTCCCAAAATATGATAAAGGGCGGATTTAAAGTTTTTAAGTTTTCCAATGACTTTTTAAACCCTTTAGCAGTCAAACCATAGGTTCTCGCTGCTTTAAGTACACTAGAGGCTTTACTGCCATCCCGTGATACACCACATACTTTTCTTAATTCAGGAAGGGGAACAAAGCGGTGATAATAACCCAAAATAATGCCTAATGATGCCGCACCGCACTCTACTTCTTCCATTTGTATGAGGGTAGGGGTGCGGACACGCTTGCTTATTGTAGTATTGATACTTTGGGTTAGGGTTAACATATTTAAGTTTTACTTTAATAATTAACGATTAACAGAATGATTTTTCAAATAATCTGATTTCTCCCCTAGAGGTTAAGTAAGGTAAGATATATTTATTGAGTAAAGGTCAGTGGTTGATATAAAAAAGATTGTCCAAATTTATCAATACGAGTTAATTCATACATCATACCTTTTATTAATCAATTAATATCTGATACCCTAAATAGCAGTCCTCAAATCCAAGGTTTTATTAAAGCTTTAAAACTTCCTCGACTTTCTTCAAAAGAAGTTAAGTAAGGACTCATGTGTTTCTTTACAAAATTACTCATAGCAGTATTTGTTATTTGGACAGAGAAAACGCCGTTAGGAATATTTACTTGTGCTTGAAGTTTAATAGCATTCACAACTAAAGTCATTCCTCTAGCCCTTTTTTGTAGATCCTTTCTAACAAACATTGAGCTATAACGGATAGTATCAGGTGCAATCCTATGGGTAATAACCCATCCTACAACCTGTCCTCGATATCGTAAGCCTAAACTGTTTAGAGGTTCTAATTCTTTCTCGTATTTCCAAGGAACTAAATCAGGATCAATCCAAGGGTGTTGTTGTTGTTGCTCTTCAATTGTCCTACGTTCAGCTTGAGTTATTTCTATCCAGGGAAATATTTGATAGGAAGAAGGCATCTTTAACTTCATCCAAGGTGCCTTAGTAATTCTATCTGTTGTTGTATGACAGATCAGCCTTCGAGATTCTGGAGGAGTCCAATTACACTTACGCAAAAGGGATTCTAATTCTAAAATTCCTGATCTGCCAGTTGTATAAATTAATTCAACCTCTTGACATTCCCTCAAGGATAATACTTTTTCTATACGAGTTAATAGTGCTGTACCAATTCCTTGACCACGATAGTTTTGCTTTACAAAAAGGGAAAGCACCTCTGCTGAATCACAATCTTTTGAGATTTCTGCTAAAACCAAACCAACAGGTTTATTCAAGTCAGAAGCACCTATTGCCACAATAGATTCTTCCGACTCTATAGTTCGCAGTTTAGAACGAAATAGAGGAAAAGTCAGCGATTGATATAAAAAAGCTTGTCCGAATTTATCAATACGAGTTAATTCATACATCAAAAAAATATCGCATAATCACTTTTGCTTTTGGAATATCAAAATAGTAAGTTACTTTTAAACCTCTCGTCATCATTTCTTTCTTTTGCTACAACTCTTACCCTTATACTTAGCATTATTTTTACCTGAACCAGCTACAGCTTCTAATTCAGCATCAGATAACTCACCTTCTTGTTCAAAATAATTTAAGCCAGCTTCTACTTCTTCCGCTGTAACTTGATAGCCCTGGTCGATAGCAATTTTAACCATATCAGCTACGCTCCCGGCTGATTCAAATTGCTGTCGTAACGTTTGATTAGCTTCTACTTCTTCAAGTAAAGCTTTGGCATTTTCAGACAGCTCAACAGTGGAGGCAGCAAATTCTAACTGCTGCTCTTGCATCACAGCCAAAAGCTCTTCTTCAGTGAAACTATAGCCTTTGCTAGCTGCAATTTCTAGTACCTGCTCAGGGCCTTATGCTGATTCCAACTGCGCTTTTAAAGACTGATCTGCTTCCGCAGCTTTGATTAAAGCCAATACTGATTTTATGGACATTTTTTTACTCATTAAATAACTTTATTCAGTTGTTGATTGAACTTTTTCTGCTGTCATTTTCAAGAATGACTAGAAGTTGACTACATAAATTGTACAGGTATTAAATCTCATGAATCTTGATTTACTAAGAGTTTTAGAGACAATTTACTTGTTAAAAGTATTGTAGTCAACTACTAGCTATAGCTACTCAATAAAAACCATAGCGGTTAGGATGATTTAACTGTTTCACCAATGGTTAATAATTGTTAACCGTTCGATGAATCGTAGTTGTATTCCTTGTCTTTTTCTTACCTGCACCAGCTACAGCTTCTAACTCAGCATCAGATAACTCACCTTCTTGTTCAAAATAAGTTAAGCCAACTTCTACTTCTTCCGCTGTAACTTGATAGCCCTGGTCGATAGCAATTTTCACCATATCAGCTAAGCTCCCGGCTGATTCAAATTGCTGTCGTAACGTTTGATTAGCTTCTACTTCTTTCATTAAAGCTTTAGCATTTTCAGACAGCTCAACAGCGGGGGTAGCAAATTCTAATTGCTGCTCTTGCATCACAGCCAAAAGCTCTTCTTCAGTGAAATTATAGCCTTGGCTAGCTGCAATTTCTATTACCTGTTCGGGGCCTTCTGCTGATTCCAATTGCGCTTTTAAAGACTGATCATTTTCTGAGGCTTTAAGCAGAGCTAGTACAGATTCTATGGACATGATTTTTTCCTTGCTATTGGTTGTAAATTTATCAGTTGATGGACAACATTTACTTTTGTTAATGCCATCAATCAACCTAATCAAACTATAGCTAAATTAAAACCGGTTGTCAACACTTTAAAGCAAAAAAAATAATAATAAATATAAGTTTTGTTGACATTAAAATATTACAAAGTATTTTAAATAATTCCAAAAATACTTTGTAAATAGTACATTAACCTCTTAGGCAAGACCATAAGAGCTTATTTATAATAAAATTGTTTAGACTTAGCGTAAGCATTCAGCCGTCAGCGGTCAGCGGTCAGCAGTCAGCATTCAGCGGTCAGCGGTCAGTGGTCAGGCGTCAGCCGTCTGCTTTGTGGCACAGGCTTTGGCCTTTGGCCACGCTGTGCGAACGACGCCGGGACTTTCGTGACTATTAAACAAATGGTTACCTGTTGTGTTGATGCAGTCGCTCATGGGGGAACCCCCAAGACCGCGCTGCCTCCCCAAGACCGCGCTGCATCGCTTATTCAAAAGCTGTTAACCTAGCGTGCGCGTAGGGTATTAGCTGATAGCTGATAGCTGATAGCTGATAGCTGATAGCTTACGACTTAGCTACTGATAAGCAAAGGACAAAGAGTTAAATTCTATTTTAAATTCAGGAATTTTCTTAAGTTTGGCTGAGTCCAAAGCATACTGTTCACAAACCAAACTCATCCGAACTTGTGAGGTTTTGACCTGATTGACTGAATGAGTTAAATTTCCCTTAAAAAAAAGCAACGCATTTTCTTTCGGTTGAATTGTTGCGAGGGGAAATTTACCTCTTTTTAAAACTAATTCACCACCCTCTAAATCAGATGGAACTTTAACATACATAACACTAACATAATCAGGAATGGTACGACCCTGAACATATCCCTGAAGACTACAATCAACATGATCTTCTACCTTCCCTCCTTCTTTGATAATTAGAGGATTAAGATAAAAAACATTACAGGTCGGTTTTAACGCCGTCTTTAAATAGGGTTTTAAGAAAGGAAAGTGCTGTTTGACTTGCTCTATGCCGTTAGTTTTAAAGACAAGGGAGAAACCTTTTGTCCCACTAAAGCTTTCACTGAGTTGACTAGCTCCTAAATAAGGAGATGACAAAATTTCCTTTTCTAAAATTTGGAGATAATCCGGGTTAAACGCTTTCTCCCTGAGAGAGTAGGATTGATTGACGATTATTTTCATGTTTATTTAGAGTCTCTAACTAACGATAAACTTTAGTAGTTTTTTCGGGCTGAATTTTGTTCAGCATAAGTCCCCATTCTTTTTTCCACTTACGCTTCATATATAATTGATTTACTAATTCCAATTCTGAGGAAAGACCTGATTCATCAAACTCAAGAAAATCTGGATTAAACTCAAGGTATAGAATCAGTCTATTGACTTTTGAGAAATTCAGTGCAAAGTGTGGCTTAGAACCATCAAAAACAAAACTTTCTCCATTACCATGTTGAATAAATGTACCCTCAACATTCAACCAATGCCAACTACTAGGAACAGATAAACCTAAATGGTAAATTAAAAGACCTTCTTCTTCTTCTAGCTCAGGATGAATATGCGGTAGCATATATGCCCCTGGTTTTAGCAAAGATAATCCTACTATCTTAATGCCACGAAGACGCTTAACTAGGCACATAATTTGAGGACATGAATTATCTGGTACAAAATCAGTTATTAGTTGGTCTTTATAGCGCAAACCATAGTTAATCCACTTATCTTTAGCAGGTCCCCATGACATCATCCACCCATTGCGGTTAGTGGCGATAATTTTCTTTAATGTCTCCTCATAAGGCTCGTTAGTCCGGTCAAATGGAAAAACAAATTTATCTAACTGTACAGCTTCATCTCGGATTATTTTCCAGTAGCTAGAAAACTTTACAAGTGCTGGAAATTCTGAAATATCGAATATATATTGTGACATGCAAAACTACCCACAATTCATGATGCAGCAATATTAAACTTGAAATTGGAGCATCCCACTGCTGTAAACTATTCCCAATAGTAAGCATATTATAAGGGGTTAAGACCCCTGTGAAATAGTTAATGTATAAAATTGGGATGCTCTCCTCCAAACAGAAACAAAAACTATCTGACTGAAGCAATCTGTAAATCTTTATTTTCTTCTACTTTTTTATCCTTATTTTCCTCTAGGAACCGAACTAGAGTATTACCAATTCTCAACATTTTTGTTTGAGTCTCCCGAATAATTTCCGGATTAACTTCACTAGATTTCCATTTTTGCACTTCATACTGTCGAACTTTTTCAAAAATTTCCTCATAGGGAAATCTTAAATCCAGAGGATCTTTAACTTGTGAGCTATTTTCTTGATTTACTTCAATTGGCTTAATAATTCCGTAAGGAGTAGGTAAATACAATTTCTGGAAATTTCGATAGTAGCCGCCCATATGAGCAGAATCCCATCCTTTAATTCCTTTACTCATACCGTAAAAATTAGAAGCAGCAATGCTTGTAAAAACATGGGCTAAAGGATTATACCCAGTGTGACACTCAATATTCTTTTCCGAAAAATCAAAGTAGTATTGCTGCGTTTCATCTGGGAATACAATTTCTAGCTGATAAATTAAATTCCAATGGCAATACTCTAGAAATAAAGAGTCTTGCTTATCCTTAATAAATTTAGGAAAATTACAGCAAATTTCCGAGCGAATCGTTTGCTTCATTTCCTCTAAATCATAGTTATCAGAATTATCATCAATCAGGCAATCACCAGTATTAGTGGGCGAGAAACGTAAGTCATAGCGATCATCCTCTACCATTTGCACAAAAGAAGACTTTTGTTTCATGTAGCTAACGTCGCCATTTTTTAAAGTAACGACATCCCCTGGATTGAAAGGAAAAACATTTTCTCCAACGTCTGGACAAACAATGGCTACATCTCGACAGAATTGCTCCCTAGTAACGGGAAAAACTACTTTATTTAACCAAGATGTACCCTTAATAAACTTAAATCCATTGGCTCCCGGAGCAATAGAATGGGGTTTAATTAAACTAATCTTTTTTAGTTCTTGATCATAGGCGGCATAAGGAAATGAACAAGGCTGATTATCTTGATGTTGTGTTTCTAACATCGGTTGCCAACCTGCTAGTAAGAAATCAATCTGAGGATAGCGAGACTTAACCTTACGAATTGTTTCAAGGCTGACATCCGAATCAACTTGATTCCAGAAAACCCCTGAAGGGTCAGTGAATAACATCCCATATTCAGGAACACGATTTTCTGAACGAGTTGCAATTAAACGAGTTGACCCAATTTTGACCTCACTCCAATCTTTCAATTTATAGATTTGTGAATATCCTAAATCTCGTAAACACGTTTCCATCAACTTATCTTGAGGAATCAAGACATCAACATTTTTCGGTAGAGAAGCTAGGGATTGAATATCAAAATGATCTAAATGACGATGAGAGATAATCAAGATATCAAACCCTGGAATCTGGTCATGGTAGACTTTTCGTTTAGGACAAATATCTTCTATTCCTTCACAGTGAGAATCCCACAAAACCGGATCCATCAAGATTTGACAATTTTCAGTCTCAACAAAGATAGAAGCGTGACCAATCATCTGAATCTGCATAATTCACCTCAAAATTTATACTAATTTATGATTTTATGAGCCAGTTTTTCTAAAACTTCAGTAAGCGGATGTTCAGGAAAAGCCAGAGAAAAAATCTTTCGACTTCCTAGCATCTTCATATCTTCTGACCAGGGAATAACTGCAGCCAACGAAAATCCATATTCGTCCTTAAATTTATGGCTAAAACGATCAATCCATAACGATTCAATCATCATATTCATTACCAGCAAGGTTTTCTGTATTTTTAACTTGTTTGCCAAGTCCAACATAATCCCAGTTGCTTGAAAATCTTGCTGATCCGGTTTCATAATTAAAACCAGAGTATCAGACAAGGTTAAAGAGACTAATACCTCTTCATTCAGACCTGGATGAGTATCAACAAACAGAAAATCTAGATTGAGTTCATTAATTAAAGCTCTAAACCCTTTTTCCAGTAAGCGAACATCATAGCCTTCTCGCAACATTCGGCTAATATCTTCTTGTTTCATACTGGCTGGAACCAAAGACAGAAAACAGTTCTCTGTTGACTTTTTTTTCTTGGCAATCACATCATAGTCGGTTTCAGTCATCTGACAGCGGTCTTGAAGACCTAACACGGACGTTACATCATAATCAGCTTCAGTAATTTGACAATTATTCCATAGGTAATCGTTTAAAGAATAACCTAAGTGATCTTTAGTCAACCCAAATAACACATAAATACCTGGGTTATGGAGGTCTGCATCCACAATTCCAACTCGATGACCCTGACTAGCAACAATTGTCGCTAAACTGGCAGTTATGTTGGTTTTTCCTGCTCCCCCTCGATAAGAGTGAATGGCAATAATAGACATCTAATTTTCTCCAAATATACAACTATGATGTAGCTAAAATTTCCAACCAAATTGTTCTTAACAACAATCTTGGCTAACTATCCTGTGATTATATTGAAATCATGCTGATTATTATTCAAGGTTTTGAGTTGCTTCAACATCCAATTAAATCGAGAGCCAGCTAAGGTTAAATTATCTAAGCGGTTATCACTCATTTCATCATCATAGGGAACAGAAGATGCTAAAGTCTTTTCACTACTGTAAATTCTCCTTTTATAACCTAGTAATTCTACAGTAGTTTTAAATCTCTCTATCGCTAATAAGGAAACGGCTCGATAAAACCTTGCTGAGAAACCAATATCGTCCTGTAATTTAGTAGCCAGTAAATTTCTAGCAATTGCTAGTACTCTTGAATCCTCAAGACAGCGAACATTAACTGAACTGAGCTGGGAAACCCCAAAAGGCATTTCACCAAGAATTTCCCCTCGCTGAAGGGCGATAATCTCTTGCTCAGAGGTAACACTATAACTAGTATCTAGGGCTGCAAAAGCCGTTTCCAAAGGACTTCTGGCAGTTTCTGCTAAGGTAACACTTGCGAAACCATCAAGCAGAATATACATCTTTTCAGCCGGTCTTCCTTCTTGGAATAGCAGAGTCTCTGCTTTTATTGTCTGATAATTTCCATTTTTAATCATCCAATCAATATCACTATCATTTAGCTCCCCAAATGCTAAAAGCACTTCTTTGCTTGCATTTGTTCGTCTTCTCAATCGTTTTGAGCGAAGTTTGTCCGTCAGCTTTACCAGTCGTTCAGAAAGTGAAATGGCAATGGCTTTATAAAACCGTGCCGAAAAAGCTAAATCTTTCTCTAGTTTTTCCTGTAATTCTTTTTGGGGAATAGCCAGTAACCGAGAAGAACTCTGAGCGATCACCTTACTTGAAGGTAACTCACTCTGAAACAGTAAATCTTCTCCTATCAGCTCTCCTGTAGTTACGCTGATCAGTTCCTGTTCTAAAACCTTACTATCTTCCAAGAGTGCAAATGCCCGATGGAGCCGATTATCCGTAGGCTGTGGCAAAGATATTTTTAGGTTCCCCTCAATAATCAGATAAAGAGTCTTAATAGACTTATCACCTTGCCTCAATACTTGACCAGTATTGACTTGTTCTATTTCACTAACACTAACTAGCCAGTCGATATCACTATTGTCTAGACCACTTAATAAGGTTTGATTCATTGATTTACCTCGATATTAAAATTTTTATAGACAACCCCTCCTATTCTTGACTAATCGGAATTCGTCGGTTCGCCCAGTCTAATTCAAAACCATCAATGACAGCCATCCGATTCCCATAGGTTTTATCAGGAATTGTTGAGTAAGGATATTCTGACAGGGGTAAACGAACATCGGGGGTTCGTCGAAATTGACGGCGACAAGTTAGAATATTTTCCCAAAGTTGTTGTAGATTATTGGCTCCTGGATAGTAGCATCCCATGCCAATCACTGCAATTTTTAAGGTCTTGTCATTCATGGCAAAAATTAAACTATACACATATATTTATATTTCTTGAGTATTGCCCATCTTTTTAGGAGCAGTCACATCCTTTTGATCTGATTGACTTAACTGACAAAATAACGATCATTAGCTTCAGGGGCGACATGAGGCTTCAAAGGCTTACTCTATAAGCTTTTGAGGACGCTGAACAGCTTAGTACTTCTAAATCATTAAGTTCAAGCAAACCTATTGAATTTTTGTTCCAATTCAAATATTACTCCCATTAATTAGTTTTGTGCGCCATAAGGTAGTCGTTGCCCAGGTAACCATAAAGACTGTCGTTGCCAGAGCCACCATTGAGGTAGTCATGACCAGAGCCACCACTGAGGTAGTCATTACCGCCCTTACCGTAGAGACTGTCGTTCCCATCATCACCACCCATATATGGTGTCGTTTTTCGGGCCACCAATCAGGGTATTGTTGCCACCATTACCGGACATTTTCCAAGACTTCCATTTCTTGAATATCCACCAACCTTCTTTGTGTGCTTCGAACTTGTTGTTGAAGTCGTTACCAGTGTAAGTTCCCATGTCCTGTGCTCTTTATCAATTGCAATTGTTTGAAAATTTGTGGATTGTTCTATTCGGAAAGATTCACCCTATTTGTCTGAGTGTTATCAAGAGGTGCGACCCGAAGGTGCGACCCAAGGCCGGGAAACCCGGCCTTGGAGGCGCGCACCTTGAGCGAATTTAATTCGACGACTGTAAGCGCACCTAAAAAGTTTTTCAAGAAATACTCATTATTAATAGGAGCGGTTTGGAAATTAAGAGCATCACGCTTTTTTAACTGCCCTCACTATGTTAATCACTCCGAAAATCCAATTTTTATACAGTTTTATATAAAGTTTTGTAACTTTTAAAATAAAGTTTTGTAACGAATATCAGAAAAAGATGCAGCGCGGTCATGAGGGTTTACCGCAAGACCGCGCTGCATCAAGACAAGCAGACAGGGGTTAGGGTGACCGGGTGGGGCGGGGCGCGGGGAAAATAAAAGCCACTTTGGAGTTACCCCAACCTGATTCAACCGTCCTATCAACCTGGCATAGCTCCTCCATTGTTTCAATCACCCGTTCGCCTACACCCCACACCCAGTAAGCCTAACAATGCTGCTTGTCACCCGGTTAGTTAATCAGGGTAAGCTCATCTAATTTGGTATAAATGGTACTTGACAAATGAAGGTCAAGCCTAAAGTGTGGAAAGAACAGCGGTGTTAAGGTAGAACTCTACTATGTCTCAAGGTTTTGGAATTAACTCCCTCGAAGGTCAAAAAAGTACTCGAAGGGTGAAAAAGCCCAAGGAAGCAGCGGAAATTGGCAGTCTTCGAGAAAGTCTAGTGGAGCATTTCACAGCAATAGAAGATCAAAGAGTATAGCGTTGTAAAAAACATCAACTGACTAACATCATTGTCCTAGCCATCCTGGCTGTAATTGCAGGAGCACAAGGATGGGAAGACATAGAGAATTATGGTATCGCTGGCTTTCAGAGTTTCTGGAGTTACCAAATGGTATAACGATGATACTTTTTGTCGAGTCTTTGAGTTCATCGACCCAGAACAATTAAATCAATGCTTCCTCAGATGGGTAGAAACCTTGGTCACGAAGATGGGAGGAGAGGTGATCCCGATAGATGGTAAAACACTCAGAGGTTCCTACGATAGAAATAAAGGACAATCAGCACTGCACCTCGTTAGCGCCCGAGTGAGCAACGTTTGGTACTCGGGCAGATAAAAGTAGAAAACAAATCCAATCAAATTACTGCCATTCCTGCATTGTTAGAGCTCTTAGACATATCAGGCTCGATCATCACCATTGATGCAATCGGAACACAAACCGAAATCCCTCAGAAGATTATCGACTTGAACAAAAATGCGTCGCATTTTTGTTCAAGTCTTTAGTTGTTTTCACAGGCGACAGATTAGATTCTTCTCATCCCTTGTGTCAAGGCTGATTGAGATGCTCTTACCCTGGATCTTGGTAGAATGGGCATCTTGGTGGAACGGGCATCTTGGTGGAATGGGCATCTTGCCCGTTTCAATTGTCGGGCGGGCAGGATGCCCACTCTACTCCTATTAGACCTCTCGCAAAAATAAATATGAAATCAAAATCTATCCCTTTTGCCTTTTGCCTCTTGCCTAAAGCCCTTGCCTGTAGCGCTATATCAAAAACCATAACTCCACCTTGCCCGATACCCTCGCCCATCAATATGGGTGAAAGAACTGGCACTGGCTAGACCACCTCGGGAACCCCACCAGGAATCCAGACGTTTATTCACCGACATTGGCGATATCCCCTCAACCACAAAATCCACAGCATCCCCAGAAAGATGACGAGAGCGTGTAGCACCACCAACTTGGCGATTGGTTACTGGGTCGCGATACCAAGAGTTAACCAGGATGGGGCGATTGCCAAAGTATTCCCTAACTTCTTGCATGACCTCAGCAATTCTGATAATGTCCTCCACTATACTTTTGTCCGTAGGAATGCGGGTACCATTTTTAGTTGCCTCTGCCCAACTAAAGTTACCACCAGTGATAATTGCCTCCGATAGGTAAAAGGTTTTGTCATATCCAGGCAATTGAATTGGACCAGTCTTGTCAGACTTAATCTTAATTAACTCTGATTGTTGTTCATCCTTAGGTACGTTATCGGGTTCAGTCCCTTCAATGTCAACATGGTCACAGAAGACGTACCAGGTTTTTCTTGGTGGTGTTCCTAACGCAACATTGGCCAGGACTATCTGAATATGCTTATTCTCCGCGAGCTGATCCGATGTAATCTCAAACTCCGTGTCTGCCTTTACGAAAACTTTTTGTGAGTCCTTGAGCTGATAGGACTGCTGGGTACTTGTTTTAAACAAAGTATCCCTCAGTACTCTTAGCCTAACCCCTGTCTGTGGCAAAGTGCCTCGACTTTCTGGTTTCCTAGATTCTTGCTGAAGTACAACATTAGTCGGTAACTGAGTGCCATTGGGGAGTTGTACAACAGCAGACTTCCCCACAGACACTAATTTGCGATCAGCATCATCCTGCCAGCGACGAGCAAATTCAGTTAGCACTGATGGCGACTGCTGTTGTTGCAGCCAAGCTAGTGCTGCATCTTGATGAGGCAGTTTCTCATAACCTTTGAGCATATCCAGGAACTGAATTGATCCCGTGTTGCTTGGCTGTTGCCAATTAACAGAAGGTTGTGAACTGGCAAACTGTAACGGTTGATCGAGCATTCCTTGGTAATACAGATACCAAACAATGGCTGCTGCTCCTATCTTGTGCCCTTGACCATAAAAATCTACACTGTTACCTACCAGCGATTGATTCCAATGCTGTGAGCTACTAAAGTGATTGGTGCCATTCCAGAGGTACTCGGAATTATTCCCCCCCTTAGCATCACGGAAACCATTCCACAGCTCAAACCCCCATAGCATTGCGCCAATTGAGTGGTCTTTGGCAGTGTGGAATTGTTTCCAGCGCAGTGCATCAATGGCACTCTCAACAAAGGTGTATTGTTGTCCGTTAGCTGGTGGAGCAATGGGTCGTCCTTGTGGGTAGCGAATTGTTCTATTAGTTAAAGAATCGCCATTGTGCAGGTGAGCGTCTCGAAAGTCTAGCTCTCGATAGTGCAAAATTCCGACAAACCACCAAGGCACCCCCGTTTGCCGTTCCACTAATCCGTAATCTCCTCGCCGTTGGAGGATTTCTTGAGCAATGCGGCCAGTTGGTTCTAGGCAGCTTCCCCTGAGCTGACAAGTAGCAAAAAGTTGTTGATATTGAGGTTTGAGAGTACGAAGCCGGAAATCCCTAGACATTGTTATTTTGACTTTAGGACTAAATACAACTGTTAGGGGGAGTTATTCTGGGTGAGGTACAAAATTTTGGGTTTTAGGGAGTAGGGAGTAGGGAGCAGGGAGTAGGGAGTAGGGAGTAGGGAGTAGGGGTTCCGAAAATTGACACCTCTTTTATTCAAAAGACGTAACTCAGATTAAACTAATCCTTACCTCTTGTCTTGATGCAGTCGCTCATGGGGGAAACCACGCCAGTTGCTCATGGGGGGAACCCCCAAGACCGCACTGGCTCCCCAAGACCGCGCTGCATCGCTTATTCAAAAGCACCTCAATTAGCGTGCGCTAATCGCTGTTCGCTGATAGCTGATAGCTGATAGTTGATAGCTGATAGCTTACCATTAATCAGTAATGCCTTTTTATAAATTATATCTTTACTTTTTTATCATTGATGGCATTTTTAATCATTTTTATGATTTAAGTAATTTCTTTTAAAGCGTTTTTTTTATGATAATTAATTAACGGTTTTGGTAGGTAAAACTACGGTTTTTTATTAGCAGTATTAGAAAGTAATAAAGCCATACATAGCTATTCCCTACTCCCTACTCCCTACTCCCTACTCCCTACTCCCTACTCCCTACTCCCTACTCCCTACTCCCGACTCCCGACTCCCTACTCCCGACTCCCGACTCCCTACTCCCTAAAACTACCGTATAATAATATAATAGATAAAGCCTAGCCCTGATTACCACTGTCAGCCAATCTATTATGCTTAAAAGTTCTTTGCCAAAATCCTCTCTGAGGAGTGAGCAACCTCCAGACTGTGAGATATCCCAGTTATCCCCTACTTCCTTGACTCTGATCGCTGATTTCTTTAAAGTCTTATCTGAAGTAAGTCGCTTGCAGATTATCTGTTGTCTGAAGTCAGGCTCCAAAAATGTTAGTCAAATTATCGAAGAAACAGGCTTAGGTCAAGCCAATGTATCCAAGCATTTAAAAATCCTGGCTAAAGCAGGGATTGTCACTCGCAATCAACAAGGAATCAATGTCTTTTACCAAATAGCTAATCCCTTTATCTTTGAGCTATGTGAGCTAGTGTGTGATTCCCTGTCACTGCAAATAAAGCAACAACATCAAAAGCTAGAGCAACTCAAAGCGATGCAGCAATCTTTTTAGTGATCTTGGTAATTGGTAATTGGTAATTGTGATTAGTCCCGAACTATTGCCCATCATTCAACTCCAATTCCCCTCCCGTTACGGCGCTTTGCATAACTATCAAGTACACTGAATTTTTTCCCTATTCCCTATTCCCTCTTACCTGCTCCCTGCTCCGAACGCGCCCCGCGTGGCCCACGGCCTCAGTCCCTGCTCCCTAAAAACCCAGAACTTTGTACCTAATTGAATTGCAAACCGCTGTATACCCGTTCGCGCAGCGTCGGGCTTTGCCCGAAATGGTTAGCGGGAGATGGGGCAAACAGCTATGGGTTGACGTAGTGTCTCCAAAGGAGAATCGCTACGTCAACGCACACATACTTGATAATTAATCCTTGATAATTAATCGTTCTTCTATAGCTTTCCAAGGATTCCCTAAAAGCCAAGACAACAGGCCAGTCAGAAATGCGATCGCAAACCATATCCATGACCGATATATGATAATAACCACAGACAGGACAGCAATCAGCAACAAGGCTACTTGCACTACCAGGGAAATCAACTTCTGGCGACTACCATCACCCTTTTTAATCCCTGATGATTGGGTAATCTGTTGCCACCAATAAAATAGTTGTAAGGATTTATTCAAGACTTGATAGATCAAACTACTACCGAAGCCTGGAGTGCGATCGCCTAATACAGTGATCAGCAGATCTCGCACAATCAGGGCAGCTCGGGTAGCGAGATTTGTTAGGATAGTAGTGGGAATATCATGTGACAATGTCTCTGAACCCACCTGGTAATGGTTGAGAAAGAACGTTTCTTTACCCTGGGGTAAGGAGTCAATGCTTTTCCTAGCTAATTCCTGAGCTGCTAGTAGACTAATGGTTTCACTAAAACTACCCTGAACTAGACTATACTGGGGTTTGGTGGTTAGACTTGTGGTTAGATTTGTGGTTTGACTATCGTTAGGAGCAGCAGGTTGAACTCGCTGTTGACTCCACTCTAGTTGTTCAGAAATTTCATCTTCAATCACATTCTGTAGGTCAGTGCTGAGAATATCACGATGTCCTTCTAGCACTAAATCATCCAGTATTGTTTTGAGATAATCCTCAGAAATATCTGGATTAGGAGTCGCCAGCTTACGTAGATGACCTTTAATTTTATCCTGGTGATCAGCGGTAGCGTTAGGGAAAGACTCTTGAATTAAAAAATCTAAGTACTGTTCTTTAAACTGTTCAAATTCTTCTCCGGCTTCAGGTATGTTATATTCTTGAGCTTGTCGTTTCAAAAAATTAGGAAACTTAGCAATCCCCTCAGGAGTAAGTAACGCTTCCACGATCCGGTTTAATCCGTCTAAGCGCCCCCACATAATATCATTGGAACGCCAAGACTTCTTAAAGAAACCGCCAAACGCATTTAAGGTATTTCCCGCCAGTTTACTATCTAAGTTTTGCCCTTTACCAAAACCCAGCTGAGCATCATCTGGACTAATCCGAATCGTCTCGATCAGATTTTTTTCCTCAATTTCAGATAGATACTCAAAGGGATACAAAACTTGATCGAGTTCTCGAAATCGTTTAAAACGAGTCAAGAGTTCTTCAGACTGATTTAGCCCACTTAGTTCAATAAATTTCTCTGATGCTTCCTCTATTTTACACAAAACCGAGGAGTATTCGTTTCCATTATTTTCATTATCGTTATCTTTAAATTTTTCAGCAAGCCAGATTTTTTGAAGTTGATTTGGTTCTTGCTCTACTTGATTAACTTTTTGCTTAAATTGTTCAAAAATGCTGGAAATTCGCCGCTGGGGCAACCAGTCAATGGTGGTTTTTCCAACTGTCTGGGTTTCAGAGTTAGCGGCTAATTGTTCTGCTGCTTCTTCTGGTAATTTTTGCAATAAATAGGCTGGGACTGTCTCTAAATAGGATTGCTGATAGTTTTGTGGTACAAATTCTGCTAGCCCCTCAGCATCGAGCAAGAAACGGTATAACCGAATTAGACGGTTGTAAATCTCACTAAGCAGTTGATTATCTATAAACTCTGAACTTTGATTAGTTTGAAAGCATGATATCATATCATAGAAGGATTGACTAACCTGGGGATGATTCAACAGCTTAGTTAATGCCATCTTAAGGACTTCTAGGAGTTTAATGTGACGACCTAGCCTTAAGGCTAGGGATTGGAGCATTTTATACTCTGATAATGATGGCTCCTGATTCATCAACTGACAAACTTTTTTAACGATATAGAAGTGCTTTCTTAAGGCATAGTCGATATCGAGATTGCTAATCTGTTGACTAGGGTCTTGGAGAATAATGTCGTGATTTTCCCGTTTTTCCGGTTCAGTAATGTGTTGGGTCAGTAGCTTAGCTATTTTATCTAAAAGGACTTGCTTGTTTAATATTTCTTGGTAAGATTTGGTGCTACTGACTTGAGACATTCTCAAGACTAGAGGTAATGTGCGATCGCGTAAGCTAATCATACGACTACGCCAATAAATTCCCGTCTCAACTGGAAGCCTTGTCTGTTGGGAGTTGTCAGCCTTAGCAAATAAGGGGGATTCCGCATCGGCTAGCAGAGAATGGTAGCGCTGGATTTTATGGTTACGGTCTTTGATTAACCCCAAATCATTACTAATACTTTCATAGGTCGGCATTCCTAACAACGACTCCTGGATTACCTCCCAGACATCAGGCTTTGGCATCTGATTAAACTTTTGGCTGCCAGCAAAATTATCTGGACTGGGATCGATATAAAATAACTTGCGCTCAACTGGATAATAGTCGGCACGATAATACATTTCTTTGATGGTATAACTGAAAGGCCGATTATCTAGCACACCTCCATCCACAAAGTGCAATTGATACCCACCGGTTGGAGGGGTTTCCGGTAACTTGCGATTCTTCAGGATTCCCCATTCTACTAACTTGGCATCGACCTGATTGCTAGGATTATCTAACTCAACGGTAACTACAGGGAAGGCAACTGGAAAACAGGATGTAATACGACACAGTTTGGCCAGAGCTTGATAGGTATCTTGAACCGTTGAATTGTTTGGGTTAAAATTGGGATTAAAGGGCTCTTTGCGACCTTGACGGTGCTTGAGATGAAAAATCGTGCGGTGGTCTTTAAGATCAATCACCCGTCCGGTATCATCAAAAACGGTATCAACCCGTCCTACAACATCAGTTCCTGTTACAAATAAATCTAATTCATTAAATGAAGATACCCACTCGTCTGAGGGTGCTTTCTTTTTATTACTCTGCCCTTGTTCAAAGGCTTTAGCTAGTGCATCTTGATAGTAGCCCTTGCCATCTAAAATAGATTCTCCATCATTTTTACCTTGAGTAATGCTAGGTTTATGCATGAGCTTGCGGATGTTGCCATTTTCCCGCCAAATTTGGGCAAAGTTTTCAAAATCGATGACTTCATCCTGACTACTATTGGTCAAAGCGTAGCTCAGCAGAACCCCATTAATCCCTCCCGCTGACGTGCCTGAGAGAATATCAACAATAATATCAGAATCGGTGAGAGCTTTAACAAGTTTATAGATACCTCGACCGCGAACAGCATTATAAAATTCGCGGCAAACACCGTTCATATAAATCGCTAGAGAGACTCCACCATAAACCACTAGTCCTAAGCGCAGTTCTCTGCTAAATTCTGGCTTGCTAAAGTTTTGGCTAGACATAATATGGCTCTCCAATTAGGGACGTTACCGTTAGTTACTGGCTAAATAGTAGTAAGGTGCTGCTGACACAACCTGCGGAAATCATCCCCCCGATGTTCAAAGCTTTGGTATTGGTCAAAGCTAGCACAGGCGGGAGAAAGCAGGACAACACTAGCATTATACTGTTGAGCTAGTTCTGCTGCTCTTGGTACCGCTTTCGCCATAGTTTCCACAAGTTCGTAACTGGAATAGCCAGCTTCTTTAAGGCGTGCCGCAAAAGCAGGTGCAGCTTCACCAATGAGTAACACAACCGCTGCTTTGAGTTTAATGGTTTCAATCCAACTGCTATCATCACCAGCTTTGGCTTCCCCACCAGCAATTAGAATAGTGGGTGCAGCTACTGAGGCTAAACCGACTTGAGCCGCATCATAGTTGGTGGCTTTACTATCATTGATGAAGTCTATCCCCTGCCAGGTAATCACCTTTTCTAGGCGATGGGGTACACCAGGAAACTTGGCAATGGCGGATGCGATCGCATTTTTCTCAATTCCTGCCAATCGTGCTGTTGCCACTGCCATTAATAAATTTTGTCGATTGTGATCTCCGACCATTTGTAAGGATTTTACTGGCAAGATCGGTTCTGAGTCTGCTATCACCCAGTCATCTTGGATGTAAGCCCAAGGTTGAAAATTCCTCTCTCCCTGACCACCTGTGATACTAATCCAATAGGCATCGGGCCAATAGTTTACTCCCAAATTACCCAGGTAAGGGTCATCCCCATTGATAACTTGTAACTGGGACCGACGCAGTAAAGACGCCTTGATGTCATAATAGTTTTCCAGGGTTTTGTGGCGGCTGAGGTGGTCAGGGGTCAAGGTTGTCAAGACACCAATACGAGGGGCAAGGTCTTTGGAAGATTCGATTTGGTAACTACTGATTTCCCCAATTACCCAATCGATTGGGGGTGTTTCCTGGGCTTTGCCATTGATTTCTGGTGCTAGGAGTAGTTCGCAAGCGGCATAACCAATGTTACCGCAGGCGGGGGCATGGAAACCAGCTTCTTGAAAAATAGCAGCAATCAGGGAGGTGGTAGTAGTTTTGCCGTTAGTACCAGTAACACCTACCCATGGACAGGATTGGAGATAACGCCAAGCTAGTTCAATTTCCCCTATGGTTTCAATGGCTTGGGTCCTAGCCGCAACTAAGACTGGTATATCCCAGGGAACACCGGGACTAACTACAATCAGCTGGGGTAAGTCTGAAGAGTCTAGGGTTAGGGAATAACCCAGTTTAAGGTTAATTCCGTCTCTGGCAAGCTGTTGTTGTTGGTGTTGCCAGTCTTCTGGGGTATAACGTGCAGCGATACGTTCAGGGCTAGCAGCATCGCTGAGAGTGACATCCCAACCTTCTTTTCTGAGGAGTCTTGCGGCTGCAAGACCTGAGCGTCCTAATCCAATAACATCAGCCTTAGGCATACTTTGATTGGTAGAGCATCTGATGGTTTGCCGTTCTAACTATAGCAGTTATAGCGATTTTGAATTGGGTAAATTCCTTACGCCCTTGGGATTTTAGGGAGTAGGGAGCGGTGCGACCCGTGGCGAATTTAATTCGCCTACGGAAAGCGCACCGTAGGGAGTAGGGAGTAGGGGGAATAAACTTGACTTTACCTTATAAGTATGACCAACGCTATAATTCTTTATTACTTGACATTAATAATACTTAAATATTATTATCCAAAAATATCGAATCTTTTAAAAATAGTTCCTTGCCCAATCTCGCACTGCTCGCCGAATTGCCCGCCTACCATCAGCCCGATGGCGCTCAATTAAACTAGGAAGCTTTTGAATCGGTAACTCAGGAAAAACCCTACTCTTTGCTTGTTCTACATACTCACCCTCTTGCAGTAAGTAAATTGTTAGTTTGCCAGAATCATAGCACCATATTTCTGGGACTCCCAAGCGAGAATAGATTGGCAAACGAGGCAGTGATTTACTAGTTACATCAATTTCTAGAGCGAGATCTGGCGGGGGATCTTGGTTGAGATCTAAGTCCAACCTGCCTCGAATCGCCGCTTCATTTTGGATATAAAAACAATTATCTGCTTCTACCCCAGCTAAGCTACTCTCTCGCCGCCAGGTTGTTGACCCTAAACTTTCGTAGTCGAAATCTAGTTCATCTGCCAGCTCTTTAACTAGGTCACCAATCACCTCTTTATAATATTCATGTTCAGGTAAAGGAGTCATAATCTCAATGGTACCATAATCATAGGCTAAACGAGCAGAGCGATGGTCACCTAAATCCAGCAGCAGATTTTCAAACTGTTCCCAGGAAATGTTATGTAAAACCACCCGATCTGCTCTCGGTTTTGTCACTACCATTAGTTTGGTCTCCGAAGTTAATAATAGGTCATTTTTGTATTATAGAATTACTCTCTATAGCAGTTATCAATTGGGTAAGTTACAAAGTGCTGATAACTGCTAAGCATCCTCTCTATCAAGCTGAGAAAAAAATTTTTTGACAGGGATTGTGGACAATTCAATGTTCCAAAAGAACCGCTTCGCGAACGCAATCGCAACCACCAGCTGATTGAGAAGAACTTTGGGATGGCATTTAAAAACTTTAATTATATCAAAAATAAACAAATATCAACAGATGCTGGGTTTAGCACCCCAAAAACTCCAGCAGCTTTAAGCCTGAGGGGAATATGGGGATTTGAGCTTGCCATATGAGCCGAGCAATCTTAATATAAGTTAATGTAATGCAATATTTATCAATATCTTAACTATGGCGACTTCAGAAGAACAACGCAAACAGAAAATTATGGAGCACCTGGAGAAAACTACCCAACTGCCTCAGCAGCAGCCTTCCTTATATTCAGAGGCTAGGAAGCAGAAAATTATGGAGCACATCAAAATGACACGAGGTTAAGACAAACCCCTAGCTATTGCGTAGGGTGGGTGAGGCGCGGGAAAGATTTTGAGCGATTAGCAATCAGTCTTGGAAAGTGCCGTAACCCACCTTCTTCAAAATTCCGCTCCTGACTACTGAGGTATGATGGCGAAGCGAGAATTGTGACATACTCCCGACGCCGAATCTTTGATTACGGCGCGGGCTTCTTAACCTCACGATTAAGAGTTTCTGCGTAGCACTTATCTAGGTACAAAACCCCCGACAGTACGCTATCAGCAGACAGTTTCCGCAAGGACAAAATTAATGACTCGGATTTTTTTAGCGATCGCATCGATCTTAGGAGGATTATCAGTAGCAGCTGGAGCCTTTGCTAGCCACGCTTTGAAAGAAAAACTTACCGAACGAGCATTGGAGATTTTTCAGACTGGTGCCCGCTATCAAATGTACCATGCCCTAGCGCTCATGTTAGTAGCCTTGTTGTTGAGCCGCGCAGAAGTAGCACAAACTCCCCTTACCTTAGCTGGCTCAGCTTTTATCGCTGGAATTGCCATTTTTTCTGGTAGTTTGTACGCCCTGAGTTTAACCGGGATCAAGTGGCTAGGAGCGATCGCACCATTAGGTGGTGCGGCGTTGATCTTGGGATGGGGTTGTTTAGCGATCGCAGCTTTCTCTTTCGAGTAATCACTACATATTTTAGGGAACAGGGAACAGGGAACAGGGAACAGGGAACAGGGAACAGGAAATGGGAAATAACCAATTTAAGTGCAAATCAGCTCAGATATTTTCTTGAGAGTTGACTGTCAACCTTCAACCTTCAACCTTCAACCTTCAACCACCAACCTTCAACCTTCAACCTTCAACCTTCCATCTCCCGATTAGCCGCATAAACACCTTGGACGTTGTACCAGTTAAGGAAAATTCGGGCAATTTCTAAAGCTAGCTGGGATTTACCTCGGTCAATTAGCCATTGTAAAAAGGGAGCCATGGTGCGTTCGTTGAGTCGTCCACCTAAAGACAAAATCCCCCAGAGTAGTCGGTGTAGCCAGGTCATCTGAATCATCATCCTGACTTCCCAGGTAGGGTGCTTCCGATAGAACAATACACCCATACGCCCCCGTTGAATTTCCCGGTCAATCATCCGAGGAATTTGGTCGAGACTAAAGGGAGGATGCCAATGATAACCTACCGCTTCCGGACATTTAATCAGTTTTAAGCCCAGCTGCTTGAGTCGGACACCTAGTTCTAAGTCTTCCCAGCCATAGAGTTGGAAGCGGGTATCAAACAGTCCAGCTTCTAAGAGCCATTTTCGTGCGATCGCAACATTCCCCGTCGCAAAATAGGCAGCAGAGAAATCAGTAATTTTATAGGGTTCGCTGGTAGGGTCCTCGAAATTACAGGTATTGATCACCCAACCGTAGGTAAATAAGCGATCGCATCCCAGACGCTGTTGTGCCTTTACCAAAGCATCAGCATGAGACTGTAGGAAATGCTCAGTAACTACTAAATCACTATCAATAAAGATAATTATTTCACCAAGGGCCTGCTTCACCCCTAAATTCCGAGCTGCAGCCGGTCCAGCATGGTTTTGAGCAAATGAGCGTACATGGGGAAAGTGATCCTTGTGTGCTGTCAACCAATCTAAAGTGCCATCCGTTGAGCCATCATCTACTAAAACAACTTCATAATCCAAGATCTCAGGTCTCACCTTTGGCGAATTAAATTCGCCAAGTAAGAGCGCACCTATGCTATCGTGCCTGAATTGCTGATGTTCTAACGCGATTAGGCACTTTTTGAGAATCGGTAAGCGATTGTAAGTGGGAATGACAATGCTTAGCAAACTTGGGAACCTTTTGAATTTGATATTATTGTGAACTTAAACAGCGATCGCATGGAAAACGTTATGCAAATTGACTGGCAAACTGCCAAAACTTACGAAGACATTCTATACCATAAAACCGACGGTATTGCCAAAATTACCATCAATCGTCCCCACAAACGCAACGCCTTTCGTCCCAAAACCGTCTTTGAACTTTATGATGCTTTCTGTGATGCCCGCGAAGATCACAGTATTGGTGTTATTTTATTAACTGGTGCTGGTCCCCACACCGATGGCAAATACGCATTTTGTGCTGGTGGTGACCAAAGTGTACGAGGCAAAGCTGGATATATTGGAGAAGATGGCGTTCCTCGCTTAAACGTATTAGATTTGCAACGCCTAATTCGTTCTATACCCAAAGTAGTGATTGCCCTAGTTGCTGGATATGCTATTGGTGGTGGTCATGTCCTACATGTAATTTGTGACCTAACGATTGCTGCTGATAATGCTATCTTTGGTCAAACTGGACCGAAAGTCGGTAGTTTTGATGGTGGGTTTGGCGCTAGCTATCTTTCCCGAATTGTTGGTCAAAAAAAAGCCCGAGAAATTTGGTTTCTCTGTCGTCAATACACCGCATCTCAAGCCCTAGAAATGGGTTTAGTTAACTGTGTCGTTCCAGTGGAGAAGTTGGAAGCAGAAGGGCTACAGTGGGCAAAGGAAATTTTGGCAAAAAGTCCTATTGCCATTCGTTGCTTGAAAGCTGCATTTAACGCCGATTGCGACGGTCAAGCTGGTCTACAAGAGCTAGCTGGTAATGCTACCTTACTCTATTACATGACAGAAGAAGGAGCCGAAGGTAAACAAGCTTTCCTAGAAAAGCGTCCACCAGATTTTCGTCAATATCCTTGGTTACCTTAGATTATAGCAGTTCTCAATTTTTGAGGTACTTTCGCTGAAGGGGAGTAGGGAGTAGGGAGATAGGGAAATGGGGAGATGGGGAGATGGGGAGAATTATCCCTGTCAGCCATGCAAAGCAGGAGTGTGGAGGGGCTGCATCAAGACAGAGTCAAATTTTATCACTGATCCGAAGTTCCCCGTTCCCTGTTCCCTACCTTTACAGATTAATTTTAAACAATTTTAAACTTGGTGCAAAATTTGATTATCAACAAAAAACGCACCTTATGTTGAATCAAAGTGCGACGAAAGCTATTTTAATAGCAAATATCAGGTGCCGATTTTTATGAAATTATTTGGCTTTTTAAGCTGACACCTTTAAGCAGGTAACTACTAGAACTAGAAGATTTGGTTTAAACTGATTTTTGTGAAATTTTTTTATTTGAATTATTGATTGTCTTAAGGGTAGAGTTACTAGTAAGTTACTGCTGATATTACTGATAATACGAATAATTTACATCAACAATTTACACCAGCATGATGTCTGTTGACGAATTCTTAGAGGTGATGGTCTCACCTTGAATGGTCTTGTCTGTCCCAGAGGATTTTTCAGAGCACTTTACCGATAGCTCCTCTGTGAGCATCAGTTGTTCATCTTGCCAAATCTCTTCTAGTTTCTCCCAAGAAGAAGAAAAGGTAGGCATAGCAAAAGCACAAGCTTTCCAGGTAGCTCTGACAGGCACCCCAAGTTGTTGACACATACCCCCTCGTCGTCCTTCTGACTGATAATACTGACAAAATCTGCAACTAGATACAGGTAAATTCAATGTTTTCATGATAACTCTTTTTTTGTGAAAAAAATTTTATCTCCTCTTCACATTTAATTCTGCTACCTCCTACCTCAGCTTGTTATAGATAGCAAGCTGTTGACCAGCCTAGGTTATAGCCATATCGTTAGCCCCTAAAGCTTTAATATTTTATTAATTATTTTGTTACAAATAGAAACATTTTATTTTACAAAAAGTCACAAAAAAAGGTGGATTCTGAAAGAATTGGCTTGTTTTATACCAAAACCCCATAGGGATCAAGCAAAAAAAAACACCAAAAGTATATTTAGATACTGAATCTATCCCGATTAACTTATGAAAAAGTATCAGTTCAGTGTTCTAAAAATCAAGGGTCAGCCGGGGAGGCTGACTGGCTTTTAGCCTCCACAGCAAAATTAGCTCTACCTCTTATACCAAAGTCTTAGAGCAAATTTAAAAGCTTTTGTTGATTCAAAGCACCGTTGATTCAAAGCACCAGTGCTGGAAACCACACAACTTCCTCAGGTGTGGGGTGTGGGGTGTGGGGTGTGGGGTGTGGGGGATAAGAAAGCGATGGAGCAAGGGAACAGGGGGTTTCCCCCGCATTAAGGCGCTGCATCATTTCTTCGTTGTTTTGCTTTTCCTCTCCCTCTGGGTCGCCCCATGTTTGACCTTAATGTAAAAAACCTACCCCTGTGAGCGCCCCACACCCCCCTACCTACTGCCTACTCGTTACTCGTTACTCGTTACTCGTTACTCGTTACTCGTTACTCGTTACTCGTTACTCGTTACTCCCGACTCCCGACTCCCTTCTCCCTACTCCCTTCTCCCTTCTAAAGCCTTGGTCTAAATTTGCCATTGCTTAATAGCACAAAGACCACAGACATCCCAACGCTGAAGTTCTCCTGGTGGAGTCGGACACTGACACTGAGGACAAAGTGGTAAATTTTGCGATCGCATCTGCATCATCTTTGCCCAATGTTTAAACGCTGCTTCGGGTCTGTTCGCGTAGCCTAGCCTATTGGCCAGAGTTGTGTCAGTAGTTGTGTCAGTATTTGTGTCAGTATTTGTGTCAGTGGCTTCACTACTTTCTCTGTTTTCTCTGTACTCCAATTCCTCAGAAACCAGTGATGAAGACATTGGCAAGATGGTGCTAGGATGTCTATGGTTTGGGGTCAACTCAGATTGTGAATAGCCATTGCCCAAAACTTGTGTTTTCCGCCACTGAGCTGGAGAAAAGTGGATGTCAACTAGGGGTTCAGACCAACTAGCATTAAGCCGTTTCAACAACATCCGGCGCTTAAATTTTAGTTCTTGTGCCCAAACAGAGCTAGAGGTAGCCACATATAAGATATCCCTAGAGATAGCATAGGGTCTGGTATGATTAGCTATGTTCACTCCTACTATTTCAGACCAAGACTTAATTAGGTATGACAAGCGTTGTATACCTTCCCACTCCGGCTGATTTGTAATCCTATCTAAGATCTGATTGAGTGATTTAAGCATATCGCCTTACTATAATTAATTGATTTCACAATAGTTTTGATGGCTTCAGGACTGAGGTCACAGGCTAGAAGCCTGTGCCACACTAGGCTACAAACTAGCTTAGATAAACTAGCTTAGATAAACTAGCTTAGATAAACTAGCTTAGATAAACTAGCTTAGAGTTAGTAGGGTGACCCTAGAGATAGAATGGCTGCGTAAGTCCTGTTGCTTGTTCTATAGCACAAACGACCCATAGAGTCTGCCATGAGCCAAAACTCCTCAGTTAATTCATCCCCTAGCTCGACGGGTAACTACAACCTCAACTCAGTTTTACAAGCTGCTCTGAGTAGCCTTGATGTGCAACTAGAGGAAGAATTAGCGCGCTACCGACGTCGAAGAGTAGGACGCCCAGTCATGACTAACCGTAGTCTTGGTCGTAACCGGGCGCGTAAACCCCTAGAGTTAATTTCTGTGGGTGAGGTACAACAGAAATCCTCACCATCGCAGACAAACAAGACCATCCCTCAACTAAAGCAGCCATCAACCATTCCACTGCCAAACCTAACAGCCAAGGGGACAACTTCTCTCAAACAACCACAAGAGCCATTGGTTGAGCAGACTGAATCCCTAGATTCCCTGTTATCACAGTCCCCAAAACCTACTCAGCCACCAGTTGTCTCCCAGTATAATAATGGTGAAAGTGCTAGCTTAGGTATTCAGAAAGAGGCTACGGAGCAACTTAAGTCTCCTGAAAAATTGCCTGAAAAATCAGGTAGTTTGATCAAGTTAGGGGCTAACCAAACCCAGCCAGAAGATTATCTCGAATCATCAGAAAAACTACTACAGAGTCTGGCAGAAGATCAAGAAGAATTTGACAACCAAAAGCAGGTGTCTTACCAACTGCTGACTCCGTTAAATGTCGGTTTCATGGTACTTTTGCTGTTGTTAAGCGCTACCCTACCCTATATCTTTTCCAATCCCTCGGTGTTAAGTAATCTGGATCTGTCCCAGCTGATTAGCTCCATCATTCCCAAGATCTCCAAAACCCCCCAGGAAATTAAACCAGATCAACCACAACAGACTGAGTCGGTTCCTAATTCTCCCCTACAGGGTGGTCCTAATTTGGCTTCTGAGGAATTTGTAGACTTGAACTTACATACCCTTTCTCAAGTGGAAGCTACTCCAGGACCGCAGCAAAAACCTTTTTATACAAAAGATGTCCCAATACCAAAGGTGGTTGAATCAGCTCCTAAGGTGGTAACTAGACCGATGCCTCCTAAAGGGTCTTCCTTATCTTCAGTACTTTTGCCTTCTGTTCAACCACTCCAAAAGGTTCCCCTGTCATCATTACCAACAAGCTCAGGCTCTTTAGTACCCCCAGGAAGACGGGCACAGTCAGGATTACTTGAACCAGCTATCTCTGAAACACTCCAGAATCAAGTCGCATCCCTGAGAACAGTGGTAGAGGAGTCTTTACCTGCTCCCGATCCTTTCTACTATGTCGTGATCAACTACGATGGTAAGCGTTCCCTACAGCAAGCTAGGACAATTGTTCCTGATGCCTATGTGCGCAAATTATCTGAAGGTACCCGCATTCAGATGGGAGCCTTCAAATTTGAACATGAAGCACAAGGTTTGCTAGAAAAACTCCAGCAACAGGGAATTTATGCTTCGATTTATCGTCCTTGACTTAAGTGTTAAGTGTCAGGTTCAATCTGAATAACATCAGTTTTCATTCCCTAAGCCCTGATCATGATGGAAAGCTGCCATAGGATTACTAGATCGTATGTTTAGAATCATTCGCGCTAGCCTTAATAGTCTGATTAACCAACCTGAAGATCCTGAGAAAATCCTGGAACAGGCTGTCGATGATATGCAGCAGGATTTGATTCAAATGCGTCAGGCTGTAGCTCAAGCGATCGCTACCCAAAAACGTACCGAACGAAAAGCCTCTCAGGCTCAAGCGGCTGCTGAGCAATGGTACCGTCGCGCTCAGTTAGCCTTGTCAGCAGGAGACGACAACTTGGCACGGGATGCCCTGACACGGCGGAAATCTCATCAGGTGACCGTCACAACCATGAACGCTCAGCTTTCCCAGCAAGCTGAGCTTGTGTTCAAGCTCAAGGAAGAGCTGCGTACCCTAGAACAGAAAATCTCAGAGGCGAAAACTAAAAAGAACTTGTATATTGCTCGGGCTAACTCAGCTAAGGCATCCATGAAAATTAATGAGATGCTCAGTAATGTCGGGAAAAGTAGTGCCTTGAGCGCTTTTGAAAAGATGGAAGATAAGGTAATGGAGCTTGAAGCCCGGTCTAAGGCAATGGCTGAGTTAGGTAGTAATCAACTCGATCAGAAATTTGCCGCTCTCGAAGCTAACGATGATGTGGAAGCTGAGTTAGCCGCCATGAAAGCTAATCTGATTCAAGGAACCGACACTCCTCAATTACCCTCAACTCAGGCAGAATAACCGAAAAATCCGGAAAAATCCGATAAATACTTGGAAAAAGTAAGTAGTGTCCTCAAACTCCCCTCTTCGATAAGATAAAGACGTTTTCTGCAATATGGAACTATTATAGTATATCATAAGCGCCTCTGGACCCCAATTTTTAACCCCTCCAACAGCAATCCCTTAGAATCCCCCATGGTTCAGCCGCGAGAGAGTTCAAACCTTAGCTTGTTGTCTAGCACTTTTTCCCAAGAAGTTTTTACACTGGATCAAAGGCTCCCTGTCTTAATGGCTAGGGTATGGGTCAAGCCCGCGAATTTTTCAGCTACCCAACCAGACTTGAGACTCGACAGCAACAATTGCTTGTCCCTCAAGACAACTTAACTAGGCTTACGCACCAGCAAGCCAGTTTTCTAACTACAATGTACACTCCTAGAGGATAAACAGTGTTATGGGATTATTTGATCGCCTGAGCAGAGTGGTCAGAGCTAATCTGAACGATATGGTTAGCAAGGCTGAGGATCCAGAAAAGATTCTGGATCAAGCTATTGTTGATATGCAAGAGGATCTGGTTCAATTGCGTCAAGCAGTTGCCAGGTCAATTGCTGAACAAAAACGCACAGAGCAGCAATACAACAAAAACCAAACAGAAGCTAACAACTGGCAGAAAAGAGCTCAGCTGGCTCTGAGCAAAGGGGATGAAAACCTGGCTCGTGAGGCTCTGGTGCGTAAGAAGACCAATTCTGATACTGCTGCTACCCTGAAAACTCAGTTGGATCAGCAAACTAATCAGGTCAATACTCTTAAGCGTAATCTGGTGGCTCTCGAAGGCAAAATTTCCGAAGCCAAGACCAAAAAAAATATGCTCAAAGCACGAGCTCAGGCGGCTAAGGCCAATGAAAAGTTACAACAAACCATGGGGTCTATCAATACTGGTGGCTCCCTAGAAGCGTTTGAGCGTATGGAAAGGAAAGTCTTGGATATGGAGGCTCGTTCTCAAGCTGTCCATGAGCTGGGTGGTGCTGGCTTGGAAGAGCAATTTAGACTCTTGGAAGGCAATGATGTTGATGATGAGTTGGCCACGATGAAAGCTCAGTTGGCTGGTGGTTCTGTATCTCAAGAAGCTTTACCAGCCTCAGAGGAGAAAAAATCTACTTCCTCAGATTCACCGGTTGACAAAGAGTTGGAAGACCTTCGTAAACAAATTGATAATCTGTAGTCAGATCAAATCCGGTTAATCACTTTGGCTTCAGGGAAATTGTTAATTTTTAATGTTTAAGGGTTAATTGGTAATTGTTAATTGGTTATTAGCTAATTGGTTACTAGCTAATTGGTTACTAGCCAATTTCCAATTTTTAAGTTTTAGTTTACTAATTAATCACTTTGTGTTAAAGAAAATGGTTAATGGTCAATAGGCAATTTCCGACCAATGACCAATGATTTAAGTTAGTTGCCCCATTAAACCGGCAACTTGTGGTATAATGAGGGTTCGCCGCCTAGAGTCTTTCTAAGTAACAGTAACTTCCAAGCAATGGGTGAGAAAGCAATCGGTGAAAAACACTCAGGAAACAATAATTCAGCGGCACTGATCAACTTACCTCGTTTAAGGGCTACTAAACCCCAATGTAATCTCAAATAAGCTACCAGCTCCCAGAGTAAGGGGAGTTGACCTTGGTATTTTTCACTGACTAGTGCATAGATTTTTTCCTTAATGGAAATATGGGTTTTAAGACGTTTCTGGAACGAAAACTTATGATTATAAGCACCAGACCAAATCGTCCGGTAAGCTAAACACTTATTGATAAATATAGCATCCCCAAACTGAGCGATTTGAATCCAGGAATCAATATCATCAAAGTTGGTATCTAAGCTAGAATCCCAACCACCGGAACTCAGAAAACTATCACGGGAAAACGCCACTTGCGCTGGGGTCCCAAACGGTACCATTTCTAGAAGCATTCCATAATGAATGTCTTCTTGGGCAATATATAACCTTTGCAGTGAACCCACTCGCCGTGTTATACTTAGTTGGGCTCCTAAGGTATCTACTTGAGCCGATTGGCAAGAGCAAATCACTGCTTTCGGATGTAATGCGATCGCATTAGCCATTTCTTCAATGCAGTTCCTGGCTAAGTAGTCATCATCATCCAACAGCTTGATCCAATCACCACTTGCCAGCTCTACCCCTTTATTTACCGCTTTCGAGTGGCCCCTATTATCGGCATTTCGGTGATAAACCAGGCTCTGCTCACCAGCACGTGTCAAGGCTTCACTGCGCTCTTGGACATAATCTTCGGTTCCATCAGACGAACCGTTGTCAACGATAACAATCTCACAGGGAAATGTCTGAGCAAGTGCGCTTTCAATGGCGCGCTTGAGTAGATCTAGGCGATTATAAGTCGTGATAACAACGCTGAATTTCATCCGGCACCCCTGAGGAAAATGCTGTGATTAGCTTAGGTTTAATCATGAAGCTCCAACCCTATAATTCCCCCACAAGTTTAATAACTAATAAGTTTAGCAATAAGTTTAGCCTAATTATCTCCCCATGTTGGTTAAACGTTTCTATTTAAAGTCTAAACCCTCAACCTGTAACCTTCAACCTTGGCCTTTTGGCCACGCTACGCGAACAACCTGTAACCTTGGCCTTTTGGCCACGCTACGCGAACAACCTGTAACCTTAAACCTTAAACCTTCAACCTTCTTAAACCTTCAACCTTCAACCTGATTCAACCCCAGTCCCAACAACTCAGAAGTCCAGCTACCATGTAAACCGTAAGGGATATGATGCTTCAAGTGCAGTCGTGCTATCGGTCCACTAGTTAAATCACAACCATCTAAAATTACTAGATCCGACCGGTGATGACTAGCATCATATACTAAGGTCAATACCCAACCATCATCTTCTCGTTCAGCATTGGGTCGTGGCACAAACATTGGTTCATTTACAAAACCCTTTGGCGCAGCACTCCAGAATTGTTGTGTCTTTGTTTCCATATCTATTTTTAGAATCCCTTGTAATGGCGCATTACCGGTGGGACGATCAGTAGCTCCGATAAATAAGTAGCGATAGGGATGTCCGACACAATTAGGGTTAATGATGGGAAACTCGCAACAGCGCTCTTCTAATAACTTACTCCCTACGGTTTTGTCAGTTAAGTTCAACGTAAAGCGCCAGAGTTGTCCTGGTGCGTTCGTATTCATATCAATTTCCCGGAAATCCGTACCTGTCTCTATTGCTGGTAATGACTCGTAGCAAATAGAATCGACATAAATCTTGCCATCTTCCTCAAAAGCATTAGCGTGATGGAAAATAAAGCCCGATTGGGTTTCTAGGATTTTGACTTCCTCTGTGTTCTGTTTACGAGGAATCACTATAATCCGGGTCGGTTGTTCAGGCTGATATGCCACACACTCACCAGCTCCTCGGTATCCCAACAGGAACGGAAAGGGATTATAGCTAACAGGATTTTGGAAGAAAATACAGTAATTTGGGGTAATCGCAAAATCGTGGATAAAGGCAAAACCAGGAACACTATAAGCCTGACGTCGTAATAGTTTACCGGTCAGGTTCAATTCGTAAATAGTAATTTTGCTAGACAGACCTGGCTGAATCGCGAAATTCACCAGACAGGGTTGACCACCATCAAGCTTACAACTAGGGTCAATCCAAGGATGAGCAGCAAAGGATTCACCCCCTAATAACACTCCATCTAAGTTATCTTCACCCAAGGTTTCAAGGGTATGGGGGTCTAGACTGTAAGGTTTAGCAGCTTCCCATAAGGCTAAAAGCTTGCTACCCCAGTAGATCACATTGGTATTAGCAATATTTTTAAGTTGGACATCAAATAGATTCGCTAACCAACCCCCAGGCTTCTGAGTGCCAAACACTCCTCTATATACCGGTTTCCCCGCTTTTTGTTCCGCTAAGAAGCCCTCTGTGCGTACAAACCGATTGCGAAAATGAGCTCGACCGTGATCAAATGCGATCGCACAAATCATCCCATCCCCATCAAATGGATGATGCACCCGGTAACCATTAATATCCAGCAAACCAGGACCATTCCGTAACCAAGTCCCCCGCAATTCCCCAGGAATTTCCCCTTCTACTTGATCAATCCAATAATCGTCTTCATGGCGTTGGGACTCATAACCTCTTGCCCAATCTTCCTGGCTATAGGACACACCAGGATTAGAAACCCTATTGGCTTCTTTGTTGCATAACATATTTTCCATCTTTTATCAAGTCCTTAGCCAGATTATTGTATAAATAGTTTTTAAGTTTATTTACATTTTATTACATTACCAGACTTTGTATAGCAAAGGGAATCGGGAATCGGGAATCGGGAACAGGGAATAGGGAATCGGGAATCGGGAATCGGGAATCGGGAATCGGGAATCGGGAATCGGGAATCGGGAATCGGGAATCGGGAATCGGGAATCGGGAATCGGGAATCGGGAGATAACAAAAATTCTGACAATTTCTACACGGATCCCTATATCCGTTGCCTATCTCTTCGAGCCATTACCCATCTCTGTAGCCCTGGCTAACATTATTTAACAAACATTTACATCACTTACTAGGAAGTATAGGTATAATAATTTCTATATATTATTTCCGGCAGTAATAATTAGTATTTCTAGTAGCAATAGCAGCTTTAAGCGACTATTAATCAAAGGTCAGCAATCAGCGGTCAGCGGTCAGCCGTCAGCTTAAAATAAACCCCACGTAGCTTGCGTCAATGGGCAAGCTGATAGCTGTTCGCGTAGCGTGCGCGTAGCGCTAATCGCTGTTCGCTGATAGCTGACAGCTTAAGTCAATTACCCCTCCCCAGGCTCAGGAGAACAAATCCCATGGCATTAGATGTCTTGAAACGCTATAACACTCAGTTTGGATTAGCGCTATGCTTAGCCATTAGTGGAGCGATCGCATTTTCAGTAAACCAAGCTAATGCTCAGATTACTCCTGATGCTACTTTGCCCCAGGGAGAAACGTCACAGCTAGACCTGGGCTCTGGTGAGGTAAATGGGAAAATTGTTGATCTAATTAAAGGAGGAGCAATCCGAGATATTAATTTGTTCCACAGTTTCCTAGAGTTTAATATCGACAAAGGGCAAAGGGTTTATTTTGCTAATCCAGCTGGGATTCAAAATATTCTGTCTCGGGTAACTGGTGCTAATCCCTCTAATATTCTTGGCACCTTGGGTGTCGATGGTGGAGCAAATTTGTTTTTGATTAATCCCAATGGGATTTTCTTTGGGGATAAGGCGAAGCTGGATGTATCCGGTTCTTTTGTAGGCACCACTGCTGATGGGATTGGGTTTGGCAATCGAGGAGTGTTTAGTGCCTCTAATCCAGAGCCGCCATCGCCATTGCTGACCGTTAATCCTAATGTATTCTTCTTTAATCAAATTCCGGGTAAGATTACCAGTCAAGCTAAGTTGGAAAAGCTAGCGGTTGATAACCTATTGTTGCTTGGTGGTGATATTGAGGTTAGCAAGAAAGATAGTAAAAAAGATAGTAAGATTAGTACTGATCAAGGTGGCAATATTCTGTTAGCGGGATTGGGCGCACCAGGAGAAGTCGCCTTGACTCAAGAGGGTGACAAGCTAGGTTTGGATTTTCCCGATGGCGTCAAGAAAGGGAATGTTGTTATTAAGAATAGCGCTATAGAAACTTTGGTAGCTAAAGATAGCGATGTTGATGGTGGTGACATTGAAATTATTGCTGATTCTCTGGAAGTAGAAAACACCGAAAATAAGAAAGACCGAGGAATTTTCACCAAGAGTGAGAGGAATGGTAAGAAAAGTGGTGATATTAGTATCAGTGCTGATAACTCAGTATTGATTAAGTCTAGTGCTGAAAAAGAGCGTCAGGGAATTTTTACGATAACCGATAAAAAAGGTGGAGAAGGCGGAAAAATTACTATCGATGCTGGCTCCCTGACAGTTACAGTAGAAAGCGAAAAGAAAAAACAGAGAAAAAAAGAACAGGGTATCTTCACCATAAATAAGGCAGATGGTCAGAAAAGTGGTGATATTAGTATCACCGCTGATGACTCAGTATCGATTAAGTCTACTGTTGAAAAAGAGCGCCACGGAATCTTTACAATCACCGAAAAAAAAGGTGGAGAAGGCGGAAAAATTACTATCGACGCTAGCTCGTTGACAGTAGAGACTGTTAACGAAGACCAAGGAATATTCACCATAACTAAGGGAAGTCAAAAAGGGGGTGATATTATCATCACCGCTGATGGCTCAGTTTCAATTATTGCTTCTTCTGATAAGAAAAAACAGCAGGGAATTTTTACCTTAACTGATTACAAGAAAGATCAGAAAAAAGATGACCCAGATGGTCAACCAGGAGGAAGTATTCAAATTACTGCTGGCTCCCTGATGGTCGAATCTGAAAAAGAAAAAGCAGGAATTTCTGCAACAACAAGCGGAGATAGTGATAGCGGCAGCATTACCATTGATGTGACTGGCGATGTAGAATTAAAAAAGGAAGGTACCATTAAAACCGCACAAGGTAATAATAAAAAAAGACAGGGTGGTCCAGGGGATGTGACCTTAAATGTTGATGGCGATGTTACCCTCTATGATAAAAGCAGACTTCAGATCGAAAATAAAGGGGATGGATCCGGAGGTAAAATTACCATCTTGGCTGGGGGAGCAGTTAATGTCATATTCAACAGTAGAATTGAGAATACTGCTGAAGCAAGAGATCCTGAAATTAGACAAAAATCGAGGGAACCAAGGAGCGGTGGTATTTTAATCGAAGCTGCTTCCCTCTCCATTGATGCTCGCGAAGATCCCAGCGATCCTAAATCCAAAAGAGCTCAGAATGGTGGAATTAGGGCTAAGGCTGAAGACTCCCCTATTCCTGACGGTAATCCCATAGACATCCGTGTGGGGTCACTGACCATGATTGGATCTGACAGCAATAAAAACACTAAGGATGCTGGTATAACTGCTAATACATCAGGAGATGGCAAGGGAGGCAGGCTCACAATCATAGTTGAGGGAGACTTCATCATGAAAGATCGAGCCAAAATTGAAGCGTCAGCCAAAGATAACAGGACAGGCAATGGTGGCGAGATAACCATTGAAGCTGCTTCAGTTTCTTTAAGCGGTAGAAGCTTTATCAGAGTTGATGCTAGGAATCAAACTAAGGGAAATCCTGGCAATATCACCATAACCGCTAACGATAATATTGAGATTAACAACAGCGACATCAGAAGTGACATAGATTTTAATACTGGAAACCCAGAGCGCGCCAAAGAAAACTCAGGAACCTTTGGTAACATTGCCATTACAGCTCGCTCTCTATCCCTCAAAGATGGAGGGATACTGGAAACTTCCACTAAGGGCAACATTCCAGCAGGTAATATTAAAGTCAATGCCACCGATTTTGTGGAAATTTCTGGTGTTAAAAGACCCAGTAGGATAGTTACCGAAAGTAGATTAGGAGCCCAGGCTGTTGGAGACAGTAAGCCTAAGGGAGGAACGATTGAGGTCACGACGGATGGTAAATTAACCGTATCAAATGGCTCATTCATCAGCGCTCGCAGCATCGGTGAATTTACAGGCGGTGATATCACAATCAATGCTAAGGAAGTAGAGGTCACCCAAGGGGGAGAAATTCTTTCTACTGCTACCAGTAGTGACTTAGAAGAAGTATTAGGCGTCGCGGCAGAGGGAAAACTTCAGACTACACCCTTATTAGATGATAAGGGTGCTCAGAGGACTGGTAAACCTGGCAATGCTGGCAGCATTACGATTAACGCTTCAGAGCAAGTTATTGTTAGTGGGAGTGATCCAAAATCATCAAAATCCACTGTTGCTAGGATCCAGGAGAGACTGAAACGACAAAATAAAGATGTGGATGGCAGAAATCAGCGACTGCAAAAAAAACTTGAAAAAGAAAATAATAAACTCCTCAAACGGCAGGATGAATTAAAACAACTCAAGGATAAACTCAAGGATAACCTTTCCGAAAAAGACATAGAAAAAGTAAAACGAGATATAGAAAAAAAAGAAAAAGATATAGAAAAAAGACAACAAGATATAGAAAATGAAATAGACAAACGACAACGGCAAAACCGTGAAAACAAAATCGAGGCGTCCAATGATATCCTTGTTATCCAAGATGATATCCCCCAGAGCAGGATTTCAGTTGGAGCCACCAGAGGTAGCGATGCTGGAGGCTTGACCATAAAAACCAAAAACCTAACTGTCGAAGATGGAGGACGAATATCAGTAAGTGCTGTGCGATTGAATCAGGATGGTTTTCCAGACCCTGAGCTGGATGAGAACGGTGAGGTGGATCAGAGCAAGCTAGGAGAAGCTGGCAAACTAACCATTGAGGCTGATTCTCTCACCCTAGACAATGGCCAACTTGTAGCTGCTACTGGAAAATCAACCGACCCACAAACCGACAACCAAGAAGCAGCAAATATCGATATCAATGTATCAGGATTGACAACACTCGATAACAACAGCCTAATCTTGGCTGATGCTACAGGGGATGGAGTCACAGGTGGGAATATCACTATTGACGGTGGATTACTGATCCTATTTCCCTCTGACGGTGAAACAGGTAACGATATCTTTGCTAATGCTGAAGAAGGCCAAGGTGGAAAGATCGAAATCAAACTGCAAGGCTTATTCGGAAATTTCAGGTTACAGGAAGGTCAGACTCGATTTAATGATATCTCTGCTATTAGTTTTACAGGGGGTTCGTCTTTCGATGGGTCTGTGCAGATCGATGCTGCAGTTAATCCTACCCAAGATCCTGAGATCTTACCAACATCACTAGTTGACCCTTCAGTATTAATTGTTGCTAACTGTCCCAGGAGTGGAAAAGTAGCTGTAGATGAACTCGGTGAATTCATTGTTACTGGACGGGGTGGCTTACCCCCAAGTCCCCTAGACCCAATTACTCAACGGTCTGTACTGGTAGATTGGATTACCCTTGATACTGAAGAAGAGAACATCGAAGAAACTACCTCTACTCCTACCCCTGATGTCAGTTACTTGCCGATGAGAGGGAAACGCCGTGTTGCCTCTACTCCTACTCCTGCTCGTCCCAAGAAGAAAATAGTGGAAGCTCAGGGTTGGACAGTGGGCGAGGATGGTACAATTATCTTGACTGCTGAACCGAATAATGGTACTCCTAAGAGTAATTGGTATAGTCCTAGATCTTGTGGTAGCAAGGGTTGAGGCAAGGGTTTGTAACAGTTAACAAAAATGTCCACCAATCTACCACTTCCTCTTAAATTATGGTAGATTAATCCTATGGCATTCATACCACGACCTAAGGCGGTCGAACTTACGGGACTCTCTAGGAACACACTGAGGAAGTATGCAGACAATGGGACACTCAGATGCGAAAAGACCCCAGGAGGGACTAGACTCTTTGACTCAACAGATCTTCTCCGTTTTGGAAAAGCTCCAAAGTCTGACAGATTGCACTGTTACACCATCTGTTATTGCCGAGTCAGTAGCAAAAAACAGCGAGACGATCTTGCCCGCCAAGTCGCCTATCTTCACTCCCTCTTCCCCGACGCCGAAATTATCAAAGACATCGGGTCAGGTATCAACTATAGAAGGAAAGGGCTTAGAACCATATTGGAGCGAATTGTGCTCGGAGATAAGCTCACAATTGTTGTTGCCTGTAGAGACCGACTTACTCGATTCGGGTTTGAACTCATTGAGTACTTGGTCGGTCTCAACGGTGGAAAAATCCTGGTTCTCGACCAACCTGAAAGTTGCCCAGAATCTGAACTTACCGCAGATCTTCTCTGAATCATTCACGTCTTCTCCTGCCGGGTTCATGGACTCAGGAAATACGGTCAAAAAATCAAAGAAGATTCGGCTGTTCCTAAACCCTGAACAAAGATCGGTTATTCGTAAGTGGTTTGGAGTGTCCCGGTATGTGTTTAATAAAACCGTCAAAATCCTCCAAGCAGGCGTTGTAAAAGCCAACTGGAAAGCAATCAAAACAGGAATACTGAACGATCTTTCCGAGTGGTGTAAGGAAGTACCTTATCAGATTAAATCGATAGCGATAAAGGACGCTTGCACTGCTGTTAAGGAAGCCAAGAAAAAGTACAAAAAGACGTCACAAATTAATCGGGTAAGATTTAGATCAAGGAAAAACCCTGTTCAGTCTTGCTATATCCCTAAATCAGCAGTGTCTGAAACAGGGATATATCACACAAAACTGGGGAGATTAACTTACGCTGAAGGCTTACCCGCAGATATTTGCGACTGCCGACTAACTAGTAACAATGGCGATTACTATCTAGTAGTCCCTCACAAGGTAGCTGTATCATATACCGAGAACCAAGGTAGAGTAGTTGCCTTAGACCCTGGAGTTAGAACTTTCATTACTTTTTTCAGTGAGACATCTGTAGGAAAGATTGGGCATGGAGACTTTTCTCGTATCCAACGTCTGTGTCAGCACCTGGACAATTTGTTGTCTAAAATCAGTAAGGCTAAACGTGGACAAAAACATCGGATGAGAAAAGCCGCCAGGCGAATGGTTATTAAGATCCAGAACCTAATCAATGAACTTCACCATAAAACAGCTAAGTTTTTGGTTGATAACTTTGATGTGATTCTACTTCCCACGTTTGAGACGTCTCAAATGTCGAAGAAAGGAAATAGAAAAATCAGATCTAAAACCGTTCGGAACATGCTCACTTTTGCTCATTATCGTTTTAAGGAATTCTTGAAGCATAAAGCGTGCCTGACTGGAAACACAGTCGTAGATGTCTGTGAAGCCTATACCAGTAAAACTGTTAGCTGGACAGGTGAACTGATAAACATAGGTGGAAGTAAGACTATAAAATCAAAAGTTGATGGCAAAGTCATGGACAGAGATATCAACGGCGCTCGTGGTATATTTCTGCGAGCCTTGGGAGATACCCCCTGGTTGCGAGAGCAACTTGCATTAGTGAGCCAGGATTTGCTTTTGGTAGATTCTGGTAGCTAAAAAGTATCGGATAGATAATATTGATGTTGCCGTTAACTGCAAGAAACGGCGTTGCTGAATTAAAGTATGAAGCGCGATCGTTTGGTTTTGCTAAAGCCCCCTAAATCCCCCAATTTTGGGGGACTTTGAAACTCTTGTTCCCCCCAGAATTGGGGGGCTAGGGCGTGTTTTAAAACTCGGAGATCCCCCTAAATCCCCCTTAAAAAAGGGGGACGAGCGAGTATGGCTCCCCCCTTTTTTAAGGCTCACAGGGGTAGGTTTTTTACATTTGGGTAAAACATGGGACGACCGAGAGGGAGAGGAAAAGGAAAACAACGAACAAATGATGATTTTTAACGACAAATTAAGTATATTGTCTTGATGCAAAGCGCGAGTGGGGGAAACCCCCTGTTCCCTTGCTGCATCGCTTTCTTATCCCCCACACCCCACACCCCACACCCCACACCCCACACCTGAGGTCAAAGTAAAAAACATACCCTTGAAAGCTTTTTTAAGGGGGGCTGGGGGGGATCATAATCTTGCGGAAAACTTTGAAACTCTTGTTCCCCCCAGAATTGGGGGGCTAGGGGGGCGAAACCATACCCAAAATCAGCAACGCCGGAAATTGCTGCAATTTTGTAAATTATCAATACCGATTCGCTAACTATAGCGCTAGCTAAAATTGCTCAGATTAAGCCCCTCTAAACTATAGCGCTAGGTTAGTTAACTTCAATCCAATTACTTCAATATCGAAAATTTCAACAATTTTGGAGAGGCGGTTTGGATAAGCATTCCCTGTAGCCCTAGTTAACCTGATTTAACAAAATTTAACATTATAGTTTGCACGTATAGGTGTACAATGCTAACCTATTGTTCTCACCAGGAATAACATATTGTTGGCAGCTGCCAGTCGGTGAATCAATAGGTTAATTAATACTAATGTAATTGATGGCAAGACATTGACAGGACTTACGCGGTTAAGTTGATTTCGCCCCCCTAGCCCCCCAATTCTGGGGGGTAAAGATGTCAAAGTCCCCCAGAATTGGGGGATTTAGGGGGCAAATGCGTAAGTCCTGATTGATTAACCTTAACCGTCCAAGTCAACTAAACCTCTGCACGATCAGGATAAATCTAAGCCATGGAATTAGATGTCTTGAAACGCTATAATACTCAGTTAGGTTTAGCGCTATGCTTAGCCATTAGTGGAGCGTGCGCATTTCCCATCAACCAAGCTCATGCTCAGATTACTCCTGATACTACTTTACCGACAGGGGAAAGATCACAGCTAGACCTGGGCTCTGGTGAAGTAAATGGGAAAATTGTTGATCTCATTAAAGGAGGAGCAATCCGAGATATCAACTTGTTCCATAGCTTTTTAGAATTTAATGTCTCAGATGGGCAAAGAGTTTATTTGGCTAATCCAGCTGGGATTCAAAATATTCTGTCTCGGGTAACTGGTGCTAATCCCTCCAATATTTTTGGCACCTTGGGTGTCGATAGTGGAGCGAATTTGTTCTTGATTAATCCCAAAGGAATTTTCTTTGGGGATAAAGCCAAGCTGGATGTATCCGGTTCCTTTGTAGGCACCACTGCTGATGGGATTGGGTTGGGGAATCAAGGAGTGTTTAGTGCCTCTAATCCAGAGCCTCCGTCACCATTGCTGACCGTTAATCCTAATGTGTTCTTCTTTAATCAAATTCCCGATAATATTAACACTAGTCAAGCCAAGTTAGAGAATCTAGCAGTTAATAACCTATTGTTAATCGGTGGTGATATTGAGATTATCGAAGATAGTAAGATATCCACCAATCAAGGTGGGAATATTCTGTTAGCGGGATTGGGCGCACCGGGAGAATTAGCATTAACTAGAGATGGTGACAAGCTGGGTTTAGAGTTTCCCGATGGCGTTAAGAAAGGGAATGTTGTAATTAAGGATAGCGCTATACAAACTTTGGTGCCAGAAGATGGCAATATTGATGGCGGTGACATTAGGATTATTGCTGATTCTGTGGAAGTAAAAACCTCCAAGAACGATCAGGGAATTGTTACCATAACTGATAATAATGGCAATAAAAGTGGTGATATAAGCATAACAGCTGATAACTCAGTATCGATTAATTCTACTCCTGAGCAAGACCTTCAGGTAATCTCCACTATCAATGACGTAAATGATCAGAATGGAGCTGTGATTTTTATCACAACTAATTCACTTGTGATTATTGATCCTATTCAGGGAAGTCAGGATGGAGACTTGACCTTAACTGATGACGGAACAGGTGAATCAGCAGGAAGTATAATAACAAACGTAGATGCTGTTGGCGGAAACATTACCATCACTACGACTAACATTGTAGTATCGGAAAACCAACCTACCATTCAAACAGACCAAGCTAATCAGAAGATAGCCGTGGTGGGGATGTATCATTGGAGGCTAATGGTAATGTTACTCTCGCTGATAATACCAGACTTGATATCGAAGCTGAAAAGGATCAGGATATCCCCTCAGACGATGAAAAAATTAATGATATCTTTGCCAATACTGAAACAGCCAAAGATGGAAACATCGCAATCACCCTGCAAGGCTTATTGAGAAATTTCGGCGTTGCTGAATTAAGGAATGAATGCGGGATCATTTGGTTTTATTAAAGCCCCCTAAATCCCCCAATTCTGGGGGACTTGTCTTGATGCAATAGCGAGTGGGGGAAACCCCCTGTTCCCTTGCTGCATCGCTTGATAGTTTTGTTCCCCCCAGAATTGGGGGGCTAGGGGGGCAAAACCATACGCATAATCAGCAACGCCGAAATTTCAGGTTACAGGAAGGTCGGACTCCATTTAATGATATTTCTGCTATTAGTTTTACGGGGGATTTGTCTTTATCTGGGTTGTTGGAGATCAATGGCAAGCTTAATTCTAATCAGGATCCTGGCAACTTACCAATATCACTAGTTAACCCCTCACAATTAATTGTTGCTAACTGTCCCAGCAGTGGAAAAGTAGCGCTAAGTGAACCAAACAAGATCGAAAAAGTTGCTTCTACTCCTACCTCTGAGGTCAGTTACTTACCGATGAGAGGAAAACGGCGCAGTGTCGAGACTCCTACTGCTTCTCGTCCCAAGAAAATAGTGGAAGCTCAAGGTTGGACGGTTGACGAAGATGGTACAATTATCCTGACGGCTGAACCGAATACTGTTATTCCTAAGAGTAATTGGTATATCCCTAAGTATTGTATTGATACGGATTGAGGTATCGGATGGTTTACCTTGATGTTGAGAATTGCAGCAATTTTCAGCAATTAGACTGCTGAGCGATAAGTATAGCGCTAGGTAATGTTGCCTTTGATAAGTATAGCGCTAGTTAAACTAGCTTCGGTGGAATGCAGCCACTATCGAAAATTTCAGCAATTTTGGATTATAGTGCGATTGACTGAAAGTCACGCTACGCGATGAAGCAAAGCTTCCGCTAAAAGCGATTGGCCTAAGGCCACGCTTCGCGATGAAGCGAAGCTTCCGCTAAAAGCGATCGCGTTTTAACAATAGCGCTAGTTAACTGGTTTGGCTCAATGAGTTTGCTATGGGAAATTCCAGCAATTTGGGATTATAGTGAGATTCGTGCAAAGCCCGACGCTTCGCGTTCGCGAAGCGTGACCAAAGGTCAATCGCCCTAGGTTGAGCAATTTCGGTAAAATCCTTCAGCCAAACCCTACTCACCACTCCCCTCAGTTTCTTGATCCATAAGCTCAGGCAAATCAAAAATAATCACAAATTCCCCATCAGGCATCAGGCGTTTAAGCACCCGCAAATGCCCCTCCGCATCAGACCGGTTCCGGTACCGACCAACAACCACCCGTTGCATTTGTGGCAATAGGCGGATGATTGCCCACGGGTATAGGCGTTCAGAGTAAGTCATACTTTAGGTATCTCCTTAACTGGGGGTCTAGAGCCAGCCTTCGGCCTTCGCAAAACTTCAGGCTGGCTCTTAACGCTTTCACGTCTATGATTAGATTATAACATAAAAAACTTTAATTATAACATATTTTGCAAATTTTTGTAACAAAGTCTTAGGAGAGTTGGGAATCGGGAATCGGGAGTCGGGAGTCGGGAGTCGGGAGTCGGGAATCGGGAGTCGGGAGTCGGGAGGCGGGAGGCGGGAGTCGGGAATCGGGAGTCGGGAGTCGGGAGTCGGGAAGTTTACTTGGCTGCACTCCAGTCAAATGACGGTGTCCAGCTAGTATGCCGGCTTTAGGTNGTTAGGCATAGCCTAGTTGTGAAGAGTGTAATCGGATGAGCTGAGCATCGAGTGGGTCAGCGGTTCATCCTTCTGTTTCACCATTATCCGCAGCTGCTCAAGCATTTCTACCGCGCTGCACTAGGTTGTTGGATGCAGTAACTACGTTTAATCAAGCTGATGTGCGAGGAGGAACATACTATTTCACCGTGGACTTACCAGGGGATATTGGTGAACCACTCCAAAGATTAACCATTAATCAGCGTCAAGGAGGATATAAGATTCGATTCTATCCCGAGAAATCCTCAGCATTTGAAGGAACTTACCAAGACCGGGGTCAGCCGTTATCTCTGGGAAGCGTAACAAAAGACGACTCAAGTAAAACAATTTCAGTTACCTTCGATCCACCAGTAAACCCAGGAAAAACCATTACTGTTGGGCTTCGTCCTGTTCGCAACCCACGATGGGGTGGTGTCTATCTGTTTGGCGTTACAGCTTTCCCCCCTGGAAATAATCCCTATGGTTTATATTTAGGTGTTGGACGTTTACAGTTCTACTCTCCCGCCGGAGACAGGCTCAATTCTAGGTAACATTTTCGGAAAATTGCTGGCATGTTAATTGTTATACCAAAGGGAACAGCGGATCTGGGAGTAGGGAGTAGCGATGCAGCGCGGTCTTGGGGGAAACCCCCATGAGCGACTGCATCAAGACGGGAGTAGGGAAAAGGGAACAAAAATTATCACAATTCCTACACGGATTGGTATAGTGAATTGGTAATTTTAAATGTTTAATGATTAAGTGACACTTAACAATTTAAAATTAACACAATCAAGCATTTGAAAAGTAATTAACTAAACTTGATTTAACCTTTTGCCTGATTATGGGACAAACCATTATTCAAGTAGACGCTTTCACCAGTAAACCCTTTACAGGAAATCCTGCTGCTATCTGTGTTTTACCAACTGCTCAAGATGACAGCTGGATGCAAAACCTAGCGCAAGAGATGAATTTATCTGAAACCGCATTTATAGTCAAGCAAGACGATGGTTTCAATTTGCGTTGGTTTACACCGACAGTGGAAGTCCCCTTATGCGGTCACGCCACCCTAGCTAGTGCTCATGTTCTCTGGTCAGAGGGACATGTGTCTCCTGATCAAACGATTCGGTTCTACACCAAGAGTGGATTGCTGATCGCTCAGCGCCAGGGTGAGTGGATTCAACTCGATTTCCCGGTGAATCCCTCAGAAGTTATCAGTACTCCAGAACAACTCAGCCAAACCTTGGGTATACCCATCAAGTGGGTTGGCAAAAATTCCCTAGGCTATTTGGTCGAGGTCGAGTCGGAAGAGTTGGTCAAGCAGATGCAGCCAAATTTCCAACTGATGAAAACCTTACCTCTGTCTGCGGTAATTGTGACTAGTTGGGCTGACAGTGATTCAGAATACGACTTTGTTTCCCGATTCTTTGCCCCCAGATTGGGAATTGATGAAGACCCAGTTACAGGTTCTGCCCATTGTTGTCTCGCTCCCTTCTGGCGCGAACGTAATAGTAAAGATCAGTTCTTAGCCTACCAAGCCTCCTCTCGGGGTGGTGTAGTAAAGGTTAACTATACCGGTAGCGATCGCGTTTTTCTGAGTGGACAAGCAGTTACTATCCTGCGCTCAGAATTGGTAATCTGAATTTTTGAATTAAGAATGTAGAATTAAGAATTAAAAATGTAGAATGTAGAATGCAGAATTAAGAATGTAGAATTCTAAATTCGGCCTTCTAAATTCGGCCTTCTACATTCTGCATTCTGACAGACAACCTTGGCCTTTTGGCCAAGCGATCGCGTTCAACCTTCAACCTTAAACCTTCAACCTTCAACCTTAAACCTTCAACCTTAAACCTTCAACCAGACCCAGAACCCACTGCCTCAGAAATTGAACTCATGCCTCTTTCCTCCAACTTCTGCAACACCCCTTGCAGAATCTGCCTTACCATCCATGGACCGTTATAAATCCAACCCGTGTACACCTGAATTAGACTAGCACCTGCAGTAATCTTCTCCCAAGCATCCTCCGCCGTAAAAATGCCTCCAACCCCTATAATCGGTAAATTTCCTTGAGTTTCCTGCCAGATAAACCGAATTACATCTGTAGAACGTTGACGCAAAGGAGCTCCACTAATCCCCCCAGCTTCTTCCGTTACCGGTTTACCCGTTACCCTAATCCGTTGTGTTTTCAGCAGATCCCGACGGATGGTAGTGTTAGTAGCAATAATCCCAGCTAATCCATAGGTTTGGGCAAGCTCAAGAACATCTGCGATCGCATTCCACTCTAAATCCGGGGCAATCTTAACCAGAATCGGCTTTTGGGAAACATTTTCCTGTTGCAGAGCATCTAAGATCAGACTAAGTTGGCTGGCATCCTGAAGCGATCGCAAACCTGGTGTATTCGGTGAACTCACATTCACCACAAAGTAATCCCCCAATTCCTTCAACAGGCCAAAACTCGACCGATAGTCATCTGCTGCCTCTGGTAGGGGTGTTACTTTAGATTTACCTAGATTAATGCCAATCGGAATAGTTAAACCTGAAGCTTGGATCCGGTTTTCTCTTCCGGTAGGTTGTTCGTCCTTGGCCTTCGACAAGGGTAGGTTCTTTTCTAAACCTGCAACCTGTAACCTGTTAACCTTCAACTGTTCTAATCGAGCCGCCATTGCTGTAGCTCCGAGATTATTAAATCCCATCCGATTCAGAGCAGCTTTGTCCTCTACCAAGCGAAATAAACGAGGACGAGGATTTCCCGATTGAGCATGAAAGGTTACAGTACCGAGTTCAGCAAAGCCAAACCCTAAGCTTCCCCAAATTCCAGCAGCCACACCATCTTTATCAAATCCTGCTGCTAAACCCATAGGGTTGGGGAAGTTTACTCCCCAGAGGGTTTGTTCGAGGCGAGCATCATTTAGGCAAAACCTTTGCTGTAATTGACCCTTAACCCAGTGACCTAGAGTAGATTCCTGATTCGATGACAGCCAGCTCAATAGCGCTAGAGTTCTATTGTGTAACCATTCTGGATCTGTCTTCAACCCAGAAAAGAGAATTGGACGAATGGTAGATTGGTAAATATCCATCGTAATGAGTTGGTCAGTAGCTCAGTGGGTCAGTAGATCAGCGAGTCAGTAGATCAGTGCTGAACAAATACTCCACCATCTGGCTAGTTGTTAATAACAACTGTGGATTTAATTCGATTTTTGGCGTTGCTGAATTGAAGTATGAATGCGCGATTGTTTGGCTTTGGTCAAGCCCCCTAAATCCCCCAATTTTGGGGGACTTTGAGAGTTTTGTTCCCCCGCCGGTGCGCTTTCCGCATCATATTATTAAATTCGCCACGGGTCGCACCGCAAAATTGGGGGGCTAGGGGGGCAAAATCATACCCAGAATCAGCAACGCCCAATTTTTTACCCCATTCAAACGTCATACTTTGATTCATTCTTTGATTGATTAGTTGCGTTATGACCAAACCCTAACAAAAGTCCGTTGTTTGAGTAACTAAAATGACATTTTGATCACTGAGGTACAGTCAATTTTCGCAACCCCTACTCCCTACTCCCTACTCCCTACTCCCTACTCCCTACTCCCTACTCCCTACTCCCTACTCCCTCAAACCACCCGACGGGGAGTTAGGTGATCCCTCCTGACGGTAACCATAAAAATCAATCCGATATTCCGTAATCTTTACACCAGTTTGTTCCTCAATTTGCTTGAGCAAGTTTTCCGGTAGTTCTACATAAACATCAAGAATCTGGTTTGTATCCAGGCAATTGACATGGCTATGAGTATCGCTGATATTGCCGTACAACCGTCCATCCGAGCGCTCAATACATTCAATAATACCTTGACTGGATAGGGCATCTAAATTCTGGTAAACAGAAGTATGACCAATAACTTTCCCTTGTTGATTTAATCGGTCATAAATGTCTCGCGCTGACAGATGGTCTTTAGCTTCCCATAACAGTTCTAGAATGAAGCGACGTTGACGACTCAGACGCATACCCAGGGTCTGACACTTGTCGATAGCATCTTCTAGTGAACGAATTGGTTTAGCAGCTGCCGCTTCTTTTTCCATGACATGAGTTGATGAGTTTAACCAAAAGGAATCCCCTATAAATCTACTGATAGCTCAGCCAGCTATCCACTTAAGCCAGGGCAAGGCTCTTGTGTGATCGGGAACCAGGAACGGGAAAAGGTAAACGGGGAATACTTTCTGTTCCCAAGTTCCCTATTTTCTAGTTTCTCCTTGACCTTGAATGAATGCCCCTGTTTCAATTTATTTTCAGTTAAATTTGGTAGCCCTAAGCCTTATACCCTATATTTTACTACAAACTAGTGAACTAGCCCACCCTACAATCCACCAAGGTTGTGCTTCTGGTTTCAAACTCGATCTGTTTTGGTTAGCCATCGGACAAGGTACCTTGAGGGAGTTGCTGCAAGTATTCAACAACAGCCTCAACTTCTACTCGCCGTTGCCCCGGGGCATCAATATCATAAGAATCGAATTGCAAAGTTGTCTCCCCTTCACCTTAAGTCACAGTCCAGGTACCCAAAGCCTAGACTTACAGATGATTTAACACAGTTCTATTGGGGAATGGGGATGTTTAACGTTTTCTTTGGAAGTTAAGGGCAAAGTCTCAACTAAGCCATTGCTCTTCACAGCAGTTACTGCAGCAATGCAACTGAGCTATAACGGAAGTATATCACCTTTACAAAAACTTTGAAAAAAAATCTGGAATTCTTCAGGATCAATGGGTAGTTGACTGTATTGCTCAGAAACACTCACATCAACCGGATTCTGAAACAAAAGCCAATACAAACTCATCTCAATCGAGACGATCATAAAACATCATCAGAAATTAGCAGAATGGAAAACATAGAAAGTAACGAACCAATGGTACCAGGTATGACCAATGGTGCAGCAGCTACCAATGGCATGTCATTAGGAGAAATGGCTGATGACCAGATGTCATCCTTTGACATGAATGCTGTCTCCAGTCAAGGCAATATACCCACACCAGTGCCAATGAGTTCATCTGCCCCAGATAGTCCCATGGAGAATGTGCTGGTAGAAATGCGAGCACCTAAGGGTCAAGGGGCTAACTTCTTTCACATGGCAGGAAGTTTCACTGTTGCTAGCTTCCAAATCGATTATGACTACGAGCCAGTATCGATGGATCCTGAGACACCGGAACTGGCCATGCAGCTCCAAGCATCTAATCAAGAGGTGATCGTTGTCAAGGGCAAAGTTGCTCAAAACCAAATTGCTGCCCTCGAAGCCGAACCTAATGTGCTCAAAGTCTGGCCAGACACCCCGATCGAACCCTTCAGCACTACCACCCTACAGCAAGAGTATCCCATGGTAGAACCGATGGCAGGGTTTAGTAGCTGTCCTATTGGTTCTTGTGACTGTAACCCTGGGGCTGCTAAGGGAACTATGGCGGACGTAGCCAAATATCTTGGCGTTGATCAAATTCACGCTGCTGGTTATAAAGGTCAAGGCATTGTTGTTGGTGTCGTTGATGGCGGAATTACAGCAGCTGGTCGTCCTGTTCGTCCCGGAGAACCCTCCAAGCGGATTCCCAATGTCATTGGTGGCTTCCACCGCACAGTGGAATGGGGGACTCAAGCTCGCAGCTGGGGCGAACATGGCAATATGTGCGCTACAGATGTGTTGGGTATGGCTCCAGAAGCCAAGCTCTATGACTTTCCCCTAGTAGGGAATGCCATCTCTAACGCCCTGGCTGCCTTCAATTGGGCAATCAAGCAGTATAAAATTGACGGCACACCCCACATTCTTACCAATAGCTGGGGAATTTACCAGGAACAGTGGGATAAGACTTATGCCAGAAACCCAAACCATCCCTTCACCCGTAAAGTTGTCGAAGCGATCAATCAAGGGATTCTAGTTCTGTTTGCCGCTGGTAACTGTGGTGGAACCTGTCCTGATGGTCGTTGTGCCTCAGATGTCGGTCCTGGTAAAAGTATCTGGGGCGCGAATGGTCATCCCCTAGTGATGACAGTGGGCGCAGTTAACAAAAATGAACAGTTTGTTGGCTATAGCAGCCAAGGACCAGCGGCTTTGTCCCCTAAAAAGCCAGACTTCTGTTCCATCACTCACTTCCGGGGTTACTTCCCCTCTGATACCGGTACCTCGGCTGCCACACCCATTGCTGCTGGAGTAGTAGCCTTGCTCAAGCAAGCCAAGCCCAGCTTGACTCAGCAGGAAGTTAAGAAACTCCTGGAGAGTACTGCTAAAAATATTGGTTCTCAGGGATGGGATCAGCATTCCGGTGCTGGCATTATTCAGCCCAAGGTAGCCTTTGACAAAATCAAAACTCCCCCCCCTCGCCCTCGCCCTCGCCCCAGTGACGGTACTTGGAGTGACTGGGAAAATTTAGGGGGCTATGGCCTATATAGCCCAGCGGCTGCTTCCTGGGGACCTAACCGCATTGACACTTTTGTCATTGGTACTGACCACGCTATGTATCACAAGTGGTGGGATGGCTCGGCTTGGCGCGGCTGGGAAAACTTAGAGGGTTACATTATTTCTACACCCGCAGCGGTTTCTTGGGGAGCTAACCGCATTGACACCTTTGTGGTTGGTAGCAATAATTCCCTCTACCGCAAGTGGTGGGATGGCTCCGCTTGGCGCGGTTGGGAAAATCTAGGGGGCTACTGCCTGTATGCTCCAGCGGCTTCTTCCTGGGGACCTAACCGCATTGACACTTTTATCATTGGTACTGACCACGCCGTCTACCACAAGTGGTGGGATGGCTCGGCTTGGCGTGGCTGGGAAAACTTAGGAGGCTACTCTGTTTCTGCACCCGCAGCAGTGTCTTGGGGTCCAAACCATATCGCTATCTTTACCATTGGTCGCGATCGCGCTCTATACTACAAGACCTGGAATGGTTCCATTTGGAGTCCATGGGAAAAATTGGGAGGCTACTGTCAGTATGGTGTAGCCGCTGTCTCCAGGGGAGTCAACCAGCTCGATTGTTTCGTGATTGGATCCATGGGCAAGGTCTATTGCCGTTCCTGGGATGGTTCTGCCTGGAAAAATTGGAAAAATCTAGGTGGTTACAGCATTGCTGGGGTAGCAGCAGCATCTTGGGGACCTGACCGCCTTGATGTTTTTGTCGCCGCTGGTGATCATGCTCTCCACCACAAGTGGATGGGTTGATATCAAGATTACTAATTAAGGAAGTGAAGGTAAAGAATTAAAGACAAAGGGCAAAGGGCATCCCTGGAAAATGATATCACTTTCCAGGGATGCCCTTGTCATTTTTGTATGATTGCCCTTTTCCTTTCCTAATCAAACAGCATCAAACTTTCAGAATTCAGCCGTCAGCATTCAGCCGTCAGCCTAATGCTTAAAATAAACCTTAAACAGGAGAATTTAATAGTTCGAGATTTTATCCAATTGCCAGTCTGGATAAAAGTCTTTGGCCAAGGTCAATGGCCAATGGCTGAAAACTGATAGCTGTTCGCGTAGCGTGCGCGTAGCGCATAAACTGATATCTGACAGCTGAATGCTTACTTTTTCAGTTACAATTTTTATGTAACTATTAACCAATAATTATAAGTATTCAACCCAACTCGATATGATGGAAAGCACAGACTTTATCAATCAAAACCCAAGGTCGCCGATTCTCGTAAAAATGCCTGGAGAAGATGGGTCAACTGGGTCAACTATTGATCAAAGTATGCCCACAGAGGTAGCGATTGAGCATGGTGTGAATACCTTGGTTAATGACGTAGTGGATCAAGCCTTAGTGCAGGTTAAAAGTAACCAAGAACTGCAATTAGTGCGGGAAAAGGTTGCTACGGTGATGGGAGATACCCTTAAGGAAATAGCTGCTGAACACCCTCAATGTCAAAGCCCACTGGCAACAGGTGTTAGCCCAATGAATAATAATAATACTAATACTAATAATAGTGCAGTTGAGTGTGGTATCAGTGGGGCAAAGCAAGTTCAAGAGCTAGGCTTTACTGAGTTTACTGCTGGGCTGATCAACAGTGCATTCGACGCTATCATGGGTGCAACTATCAAGCAGATGGAAGCCTATCGGGAACTTGTAGCCAATCTCGCTAAAACTCTGGCTCAGTTCCAGGCTGAGAATGTCTCTGATGCCCAAATTACTGACCATCTTGTCCAACACTACCCTGATGGTCCCGGAGGTACAGTTGTGCGTCCCAACTATACCTTTAAAACTATCCCTGCTAACCCCAACACTGGTACTCAAGAAAAGCCAGCCAATCACCTCTTAAGGGAAGTAGCTCAAGCTCTAGAAGCTGAAACCATTAATCTTACAAATCCTCTGACACTTACCATCCAAGAGAATCAGGAGAGATTCTTCACTAGCCAAGTCCAAGAGATTCGCTCGAAAATTGGTGAGTTACTAGCGACTAATATGATAGAGCATCTGCGGGCAATAGCACGGGAAGGAATGGCACGGATTGTAGTAACTGATGGGGAAATTGTCTCGAAGCTCACCTTCAATGTGACTGCTACTGAGCAACAAACTACAGGAACAAACCAGTATCAGCGTCAACATAAGCCTCAACAAGCGATGCAGTCGGCCAAAGGGGGTTTCCCCCACTCACTATCGCATCAAGAAACCAGCCCTTACATCAGAGGTCGTGCAGTAGCAGAATCGGGTAACGTTTCTGCTGGTACTAGTCACAATAAACTCACGGTTAAGCCAGTGAATGAGAGTTCATTCGATGCAGTGACTATGAGTACAGACATCATTGGTCAGGTTAAGATTCGCTTTAAGACTGAAACATTTCCACCAGTGGACAGGAATAGATAATATCGAGTTCGGTTGACTACTCATCAGTCTTGGATGTTCATTAATTAACAATTAACAATTATCCTTCTTTTCCGAATTTTTGCCTTGATTCGGAGATAATCGGTCATGGTTTACCGAATATGCTGATTATACCTACTTCCACTCAAGCACAGAATTTTGTACGCTTCACCACACTCCTTTTTACCTTTTGATTGACTTTATTTTCAAATTACTCATAATTCTCTCCAAAGTCACTGATAAGTTAATATAGCAGTTCTCAATCGGGTGAGGTACTTTCGTTATTGGTTAAGGAAGAAAATTTAGATGTACCTCACGCTTACTAGGAAACGCTATACATCACTATCTCAAGATTAAGCAGATCTCAGTAGAATTGCTGTATTGATAGATAACTAACAATGTTTAAACTATTTCGGTGTCATCAAGCCCAAACCTCCCCTAGCCAAACCCTTAACCGTTGGCAAGGAGAAGCTACTGTTAAAGTTGCCATACAACCCAATCAAAGCGGACGTGTACACTTCCGAGCCAGCTACTGGAATGCTAAATGTCCACAAGCCATCACTCTCAACCCTGGGGATATTGTTGAAGTAACTGGGATTGATAACATTACCCTGATTGTAGAACCTAGTTCTTTGAATTAAATCAGTGTATCAATACCGTAGAGTGTACTATTTCTAAAGTTTGCAAATCCCTTTCAAAACTTGGAGTATAACCATGGCGCGATCGCTTTCAAACAAGTTTAAAATCGGCATATATTGATAAGTTTGGGGATTACCCTGATGGATATAAACAAACTGATAAACCAGACCATTAGTGGCTAATCCCCAAACAAATTCTTGATGCTCTAGGCTGTTGAAAGCATAAGTCAGTAATTGCGGTAAACCTGTAGACATCTCCAATAATCTGTAATCAAGTCACAGCAATCAAACTAAGGGGGTCAATAACTGATTCAAAATTTAGCCATAGGAACCATTTCATCAGGTTTTGGAGTCTCATTATCCAAATTTGGAGTAAAATTATGAGTCATTACAATGTCAATTACTTGACCACATTCAGCCGATTCTATTATTTTTAAAATTAGAGAGCCAATGTCTTGATGCAGTCGCTCATGGGGGAAACCCCCTGTTCCCTTGCTGCATCGCTTCTTAATCTTACTAAGCCACAAACAGTTAATATTACCGATTCATAACGCTTTTTAGTTAAACGAAATCTTTCTTGAATAATTTTAACTATTTTCACTCTTCTGATCAAATGCTCTACGAAAATTCGCGATTTTGATAAAAGTTTATTATCGGCTTTCTGTGAATCAGTTAATTCTCCATTTTTAGGTTTCTTAGACGGAGTAGTTATTTGCGCTTCTCCTACATAAGCTTTATCTCCACTAAAAAATTGGTGTTCATCAAATTTATTTAAAGTTTGGCGACATATTTTAAGGTCACTCATTGGCCCTGGTTTTCCCACAACTACATCAAGAATTTCTTGTCCTTTTGGTAAAACCACAAACTGACTTTTAAAAGTATGTCTTTTTTGTTTACCTGAATAATAGTTCTTTTGGGTTTGGTAGTCTAAAGGTCTCTCGATGACTTGCTCTGAACTATCTACTATCAATTCATAGTTGGTTAATTCTTCCTTAATCTGTTCTACTTCTTCCGGGAACTTTTTTACTTGTTCTAACCGACTTGGTGGTAAGGCTTCTTGAACTATTTTTTGCCAATAATTAAATAAGTTATGAGCCGTTGACTCGCTTACTTTAAAAAGCAAACCTAAAAGTTGAAAACTTAAGTTATGCCTCAGATAAACTAACATCAAAATTATTTGTTCTTCCTCAGATAATTTGGGATGATTACCACCTCCTGCTTTAATAAGTCTAATTTTAGTTTTTTCATTCTCTTGTTGTTTTTCTTTAGCTATAAGCTTTCCTTGCTCTATCAGTTTTATTAATTGCTCATAATTAATTCCTAATAACCTTTTTGTTTGTTTAGGGTGTTTTTGAATATATTCCCAAGTAGAATTGCTCATTTTTCCAGATTATCTATGACTAATTCCTTCCATTATACTCTATTTTTAGAATTTTAAGGTATTATGGAGATGTCTTGTTGATACGTCAACGTCACTATTTTTGCTCTCCACTACCAAAATCCACAACGGGATAGCTTGTTGCCCTTGTCTGTTGACAGCAACAATATCGAAGCGCCCAGTGATGTAAGTATCCTCATCTTCGATGTAGATTCGGGCAATTTCTTCCTCAACATTGAGCTTAATGGGAGGGCGATGAAAACCTGCTAAACGTAACAAGGGCGCAACTGATACCAGGCGTACTTGTCCTTCGGAAACCTTACCTTCGAGCCAATAGTTCCTAAATTCATCCTGAATGTTAACAAGTTCCTCTTGTTCAGTTTCAGTAAGGGGTTCAAGGGTAAGTAGTGGTGCAAATAAGCCGTTGTACAGGGGTTTAATCCCTAGCAAATGGTGAACATCCTTCAGGGAGAGTTTACGGGCTTGTAAGGTTGTCATTTTTGATTGTTTATGCCGTATAAGCTGATCAATAAAGCGGGTATCGCCATTTTTATGATAAGCTTTAATCTAACAAGTTTAAAATGACTAATAACTCTTCACCCCAAACCATAAAAACGCATAGGATTATCCCACAGGATCTTTTGCACTATCTTCTGAGATAGCTTGTCCTGAAGTCCTACCATTTCTTCAATAATCTTGGGATTGTGGTCTATGTGAGGGTAGTCAGAACCAAAGATCAAGTTATCAGAACCGATGTACTTGATAATATCAGCTAGATAAGGCTCATCTGGCTCAATGGCAATGAAGCACTGGCGACGGAAATACTCTGAAGGCTTCATCTTTACATGGTCTTTCACCTCCCAGGCCAGTTGATCGTACTCTTCATCTAGCCGCCACAGCCAGTAGGGAAGCCAACCGCAACCGGACTCAAGAAACGCTACTCTGAGATTGGGGTGACGCTCTAATACTCCCCCTTCGATCAGTGCCAACATTGCCATCATCTGTTCCATGGGATGAGAGCAAGCATGCATGGCAAAACGGGTATTAAATCGATCTGATCCAGTGGTCGGTAATCGAGCATGGCTACCCTCATGAATGCCAACTGCTATGCCCAGCCTCTCACACTCCGTCCAAAATGCCTCATAGGCCGGGTCACTGAGCAGTCGTCCTTTAACCGGATTTGGCCGGACAAAGACAGCTTTCCAGCCAAACTCTGCGATCCGATGTAATTCCGACACCATGTTGCTGGGGTCGTGTAGACTAATCGCTCCTACTCCTTTCAATAGTTGCGGGTCATAGCTGCAAAAGTCTCGTAACCAATTGTTGTAGGCACGGGTGAGTGCTGCTGCCAGTGGCGGATCCATAGTATCGATCGCCAACATCCACAATCCTGTAGTTGGATACAGAAAGGAAATATCCACACCCATCTGCTTCATGGCCTTGACCTGAGATTCTGGGCCAGAGCCTAGGTTTTTATTATAGGTAGCCTTGTTCCGGATTGCTACCTTAATTCCTTCAGCCCAGACAGCATCGGATATCTTATTATAAATTGTCTCACCTTCCACTCTCATATACTTAGTTGGAGGGGAAAAGATATCAATTTTCACAACCCCATCCTTTTGGGAGGGTTGATCTCGATAGGGTGCATGATTTTTAAATGCAGGTTCCAGGTACTTCTCCCACATATCTATCGGTTCATTCACATGGCCATCGGCATCAATAATTTGATAGTCTTTCAGCATTGTTTTTCTATTGAAGGTTGTCTGTCAGAATTAATTCTTAATTCTTAATTCTTAATTCTTAATTCTTAATTCTTAATTCTTAATTCAAAAAGGTTAGATGTTGGGAAACTTGTTGCTGATCAGAAGAAAATCGGAAATGGGTTGAGTTGGTTTTCGTTGAGGGATTGTGGTAACTGACCCATCTGTACTGGCACATCATAAAGTCTTCCGGGAGCCCACCGTTTCCAAAAGTGTCGCAGACCAGGGACAATCACTTTGACAACATTGAGTCCAATATCGGGACGGGTTTGATCTAGAACCAGGGTTTCCATACTTTGCTTGGCAGCAATGTCTACACAGGTTTGAACATCGTCTCGCAGATCATCGCTGCTCAGTTGAGAATAATCGCTGTAGAGTTTTGGAGTAGTGTTTTCATCCGGTATCAGATACGGCTGATTCTCTAAGGTAGCCATTCGCCACCAGTCTATAGCTAACTCATCGGAGTAGTTGTATTTGGTGCTGCCATCGGGAGCTATGGATATAACCGCTGGAAGCATCTGGTTTAATTCCGTTAGCGATCGCATAATCCCAATTTTGGGGTCGAAATGAGCACCGAAAGCAAAAATGATATCTTCCACAGGTTGATCAATCCTCCTGGAAAGAGCAGCAAAGGCCGGAATCCCTAAATCGCTAGTGAGATCGAGTACCCAAAGTTCACGGTTGAGGGAATGGTAATACTCCTTAAGAGCTGTAAAATAGGGTTGGTTAAAACTGTCTAAATCCACAGCTGGTCGTTTGAGGCGGTTATACCACCACAGCGCTACACTATCTCGCTCTACCAACTCCATGAATCCTTGTAGGATTGCTTCTTCTTTGGTGTTGCCAGCAGCAGTACCATTGGAGTCTGCCCAACAATCTGGTTTAGAGGGTTTTGGGTAGCCGTAATAGCAGTAAGCTGTGGGTAAATACTTAAATGTTTTGTCAGTCAAAGACCAAATCGGTGTCCACTCAATCTCTCGTTCGGGATCAAAGGGTTCTGGAACCTTTTGAAAAAAGCTCGGACAGCTTTGATTCCAGTCCTGGCGGGTTTGGTATTGGCGATCGCTAAACAGCATACAAGCATTGGGGTGAATAGCCACATCCGCCATACTCTTGTAGCTACCTTTGCGTCGAATTTCGTCTCCCTGAAACACACCAGAATATCTCTCAATCGCTTCCCCAAGGGCGCTGGCTTTTGCCTGAGCGTCAGTCTGTCCTTTGCCAGCACTTCTGCCACGCAAGTGTTTCCGCAAGAAGTATAAACTATCGAACATGCTGGCAAAATTATGTCCAGCTATATAGGTAGGGGTCAAATCGCTTTTTAACTTAGAAACTTTACTAATTCCTCTAACTGCTCCGATTATCGGACTAATGTGGTGTTCGTATTGCTTAAGGGTTTTTTCTGGTGAAACACAACGGTGTCCACCATCAGCTGTAAAGGTTTTCTTCCGGCTTTCTAATAAAACTGGCAAGGGGTCTCTATTTCCTAGATAGTCTGAATTGCCACAAGCAGGACATTGAGGACGCTTGACCAGAGTGTGATTTTTGGTTTGTAAGGATATGGTGTCAAAGGTGAGCAGAGTCCCTTTGAGGGATGGATGGTCTCCCTGAACAATCCATTTGGCGATTTCAGTAGCCGCTAGATTCAGTCCAGTGTCTAGAGTAGACGGTAGTAAAGAGCGAGAAGTTGGGAAAGCCGTCGATATACTATTAGGTTGGCGATGTTTGCGCAGAAAATCTTCCACGGGGCGATTGGCTCGCAGCCGTTGGGCTAGACATTCCCAACACCCAGTTTTTCCAGGATCGAAAATCGGACCAATCCAAATCATTTTGCCCACTGGCTTGACCAGCATCCACGGACGCTGGGACTGTAAAGCCTTTTGATTGAACTCATCAAGACCGACTTGGAGATAGTCATCGGTTAATACAACAGCAATGTCTCCCTCCTCAGCCATCTGAATATTGAGTGATTCCAGGATCGCGATCAAGGGTTGGGTTGGAACTGTGCCAAAGGAAGTTACTGAAACCTTAGTAGATTGCAAGCGGCTGGTGGCTGTCGTGTGATCAACATTCAGAAAATTCCAGAAAGCTGCTACCTCTGATGGCATATCTGAGGCCATCGGGTTATCGTTTTCTACGATATAGCCTTTCTTTTCCATCAGCATCAAAGCATAGTAAATCTCAGCCGTGGAGGCTTGGCCTTGCAGCAGGTTAACCATGTCTTCCACGGAATGCTCGCCATCAATTAAAGGAGCTAATTGTTCATAAAGATCACCATTGAGAACAAAATACTCTGACTCGGACAGCAGAAAGACACCAACCGATTCCACATCTTCGATATGAAAGCAAGGTTTAAATTTAGGTTTGTTCAGCATGGTTAGTTTTTCTCTTTTCTCTAGGGAGGCATACTATCGCAAAGGCAACAGGGAACAGGGAATAGGGAATAGGGAATAGGGAATAGGGAATAGGGAATAGGGAATAGGGAATAGGGCACAGGGAAGAAAAATTCTCACAGCAGCCTTAACTATGGCAGCATCATCAGCGGGCTAACCTTTGACAATAAATCAATAGCCCTGTAATATAGTAATTAGTTGATAAAATTTACCGGACTTGCTAAATTTTAAGGCTGCTATAATTTAAGCAAGACATGGTAAACTAGAAGTCTAGGGCTTAGCTTAAGATGACTAGCCCGGTTTGATCGAGTCGGTTTGATGAAGTGGAATTGATTGAGTAGGTGTACCGATACTCAATCTGAGCCAACTAAGACTTATCCAAATAAGGGACTAAGCAACGGGCAGGTATAAAACGCCCGTTACCAGTCCAGATTGGCGGTAGCTAACCCCCCCGTCAGAGGTAAAGCCGGTTAGAGATAAAAATTGATAGGTTTGTATCTGGTTGCTCTATTAGGGTAATCGCTGACCATGGCCTGGTTTAATCAGGCTTAATAAAGCGTTTACCCGATAGGGCTTTCCTATCCTAAAGTCGATGGCGACTTTATGTTTTTGTTCAGACTGTTTGTTCAGACTGTTTGTTCAGACCTCTTCGGGGTAGTCATCTACTTTTCCCTAAAGCCACTAGGGATTTTAGCAGCACCCAGGAACGGCGGAGTCATCGATTACCGTCTCTTCGAACCAACTACTAATCTGTGCATCTGTGAGGTCGCTGGGCTTAGCAGGGAGATTGATTTCATAGATCATTGCCCCGCCATCAGCGGTTGTAAGGGCTGGAGCCCCAGTAGAGCCCTGATTCACCACCACGTTCACGAAATCTTCTACCACTAGTCCAGCTTCCCGAAGAATGTCCGCAGGAGCACTGACAAAGCGCTTACGGAATTCATCGTCGAGCCAGGCTTTGGCGACAAGTTGGGAAACAGTGGTTTCTAGGGTTTTCCAATTTTCGCTCAATTTCATGTTGATTCTCCGGTACAAATTATCCTGTACAAACTGTATTCTTGGAGTCTTTTGAATGAAGTTTTTATCAACTCGTTTTATCAACTTCAAGAATACACAAGTAGTTCTAACAAACCCTAAAAATTAGTCCGCCGTAGTAATGGGGTAAGTAATTATACAGATAGTTAAGCAAGACAACTAGGAATTTGATCAGGGATATCATGGTTGACCCAAGACAAATCAAACCTACCGAAACCATGGTTAAATCTTGATTATGCCTAGGCAAGGTGCCCGTTTCACTACACCAAGTAAGGGAGATTAGGAGTAACTGATCCTTAGGGTGAGATGTCGGTTATTTTACCTATGAATTTGAGTATATAAATATACTTCATAAGTAGATAAACTTAATTAATAATTTCTTAATAGTTTTACTCAGTCTCTATTATATTGATAAAATTTAAACTTGATAAAAAATTAATTATTTTTTGTTATTTTTCGTAAACATTTGTGAGAATTAGTTGACGGAATGTGTTTCCAATGATCAGCTCAGCCTGTCAAAAAAAAGAAATAGTTTAAAAACTATTTGTCAATTCCCCCATGGGGAATATTGCCAATTACCCGAGGGGGAATACCCCTCTATTAATTAATGATTGAAAGAGGGAGTCGGGAGTCGGGAGTCGAGAGTCGGGAGTCGGGAGTCGGGAAAGGGTGCATGTCATATTTGTAAAAAACCTACCCCTGTGAGGGCGCGGGGCCCGGGCGCGGGGAGTGTGGGGCCCGGGCGCGGGGAGTGTGGGAAGTGTGGGAAGTGTGGGAATTTTCGCCCGAATTTTTGCCTAATTGCATGCATTGAGATGCACCCGTCGGGAAATAGGGAGATGGGGAGATTTTGATTAAGGGTAATTATCCGGACATCATATAAAGAGACTTTTCAAACACGATTGGATCAACCAAGTGATTAACTGGAGGTGATCTGACTGTTACCTGACTAGGCTTTGCGGGAACTCTAGAGATGTAATCCCTAAAATAGGCTGTATCAAACTATGCTGTATGGAAATTCTCAATTGAATGCAAGACCACTGACGTGAAGGTCGGGTAAAAGCAGAATGGCCAAAGGAAAAAGGGACAATAGCACTCCACCTTTCTCCCTTTACCGTTGAACTTTTCCTGACAGGACGTGTCTGCAAACCCCGGCTCGGCGTTGCATTTGCATGTAAAAGGTTGGGTTTGTCCGAGATCTGGCACCATTGTGATTAATCCTAGGGTGGGCAGTGCCTACCAACGCTCTTTGCAAGGTTCATTATCTGTCTGATGCACTGCCCACCCTACTGAACTACTGAACTACACCAGATTTTGGAGGCAAACAGACATTAATCCTAGGGTGGGCAGTGCCTACCAACGCTCTTTGCAAGGTTCATTATCTGTCTGGTGCACTGCCCACCCTACTGAACTTGGGCGTTGCTGATTCTGGGTATGGCGCACGCCCCCCTAGCCCCCCAATTCTGGGGGGAACAAAACTCTTAAAGTCCCTCCCGGTGCGCTTTCCGTAGGCGAATTAAATTCGCCACGGGTCGCACCGCAAAGTTGGGGGACCCACGGGGGCTTTAATAAAACCAGATAATCGCGCATTCATTCCTTAATTCAGCAACGCCTGAACTTGAGCCAAATCAGAAGCGTCATCACTGGTCGCACCTCAAGATTAAACAAAATCAAACAAAATTCAATCAATATAGCTATCACATATAGCTATCACAATTACTATATCTAAAAACTTCAAGGGAGAGATGATGTTAAGTTTACCAAAATCTCAAATTAAAGTTCTAGAAGAACTAGAAGCTGGTGTTAGTACAGTTGTTTATCGCGGCTATCACCAGCAAGAGCAAAAACCAGTTATTATTAAAGTTATTAAATCGGACTATCCCTCCCTTGAAGAGATTAGCAGCTTACGACAAGAATATACAATCTCCCAAGCTATTGATTGTGAAGGCATTGTCAAATGCTACGGTCTGGAAAACTATAATAATGGGTTGGCGTTGATATTAGAAGATTTTGGGGGTCAATCCCTGAAGCAGTTTATCAACTCTCACTCCATTAATCTAAAGGAGTTTCTGCGAATTGCTATTTCTCTAGTAGAAAGCTTGGATGAGCTGCACAAAGTCCCGATTATTCATAAAGATATTAACCCCTCCAATATCATCATCAATCCGGAAACAGGACAAGTTAAAATAACTGACTTGGGCATTGCCTCCCGCTTGTCTCTAGAGAATCCCACCACTAAGAATCATAATTGGCTCCAAGGGACTCTTGCCTATATTTCACCGGAGCAAACTGGGAGGATGAACCGCTCCATTGACTACCGCAGTGACTTCTATTCTTTAGGTGCCACTTTCTACGAAATGCTAACGGATCGGGTACCGTTTATCACCACCGATCCCATGGAATTGATTCACCATCATCTGGCTCAATATCCTGTCCCTCCTGATCAGCTTAATCCAGAAATTAGTGAAGTAGTTTCATTGATTGTGATGAAACTCCTCAGGAAAAATGCTGAAGACCGATACCAAAGTGCTACGGGACTAAAAGTTGACCTAGAAAGCTGTCTATACCAGCTACAAACCACTGGAAAAATTGAAACCTTCACTCCCGGAACCTATGACATCGGGAGCCGACTGCTAATTCCTCAAAAACTCTATGGTCGCGAAGGGGAAGTGGCCACCCTGATGGAGGCCTTTGAACGAGTCAGTGTTGGAGCCACTGAATTGATGTTGGTATCCGGTTACTCAGGGATTGGTAAAACCTCAGTGGTCAATGAAGTTCATAAACCAATTGTCAAAGCCCGAGGGTATTTTATTGGTGGTAAATTTGACCAGTTTAAGCGCAATAGTCCTTACGCTGCTTTGCTGGACGCATTTCGGGGATTAATTCGGCAACTGTTGACAGAACCCGCTCAAACACTAGGGATTTGGAAAGAGAATTTATTACATGCTCTGGGTGCCAATGGCAAGGTGATTATTAATGTCATTCCCGAAGTGGAACTGATTATCGGTCAACAGCCGGAAGTACCCCAACTCGGACCATCGGAATCCCAAAACCGATTTTTACGGGTGTTTCAACAATTCATCGGTGTCTTTGCCCAACCCCAACATCCCCTGGTGCTCTTCCTTGACGATTTACAGTGGGCAGATTTAGCATCATTAAGGTTGCTCCAGACCTTAATGACGAACTGCGATCGCAACTATTTATTAATCATTGGAGCTTATCGAGATAACGAAGTCAGTCCCACCCATCCCTTGATTCAAACCATTGAGAAAATTCAAGAAACTGACTTAGTCATACATCAGATCACCATTGAGCCGTTACAGAAACAATACGTTCAGCAATTAGTAGCCGATACTCTCAATGACACCCAAGGGGAAAACCAGACCAAACCCCTAGCAGAGCTATTATTCCATAAAACCCAAGGTAATCCCTTCTTCTTGACCCAACTGCTCAAAACCCTCTACTCAGAAAATTTGCTGAGTTATGACGTCAGCAGTGGCAGCTGGCAGTGGGATATTGATGAAATTCAAGCTATTGGCATCACTGATTATAATGTGGTGGAACTGATTGCCAGAAGTATTGGCAAGCTACAACAAACGACCCAGCAGGTTTTAAAATTGGCAGCTTGTCTGGGCAATCAGTTTAACTTAGAGATGCTAGCCATTGTCAATGAAGACTCAACCATTATCACGGCTGCTCAGCTCTGGGAAGCACTACAGATCGGTTTGATTCTGCCGTTGAGTGATACTTACAAAATTCCTCTGCTATTTGGACAAGAAGAATCCGCAGATTTTGGCCTCAGTGATGTCAAGGTTAACTACAAATTTTTACATGACCGGGTGCAGCAAGCCGCCTACTCTCTGATTCCCGAATCCGACCAACAAGCAACCCACCTAAAAATTGGCAAATTGTTGCTGAACCATACCACTCCAGAGGCACGGGAACAGAATATCTTTGCCTTGGTTAACCAACTCAATTTTGGCACGGACTTACTCACCGCTCAGTGGGAAAAAGATGAGTTAGCTCAACTCAATCTGACTGCGGGTCAGAAAGCCAAGGCCGCAGCCGCTTATCCCAGCGCTCTCAAGTATCTGAATGTAGGTCTAGGACTCCTAGCAGCGGATACCTGGACTGACAACTATGACTTCACCCTTGCTTTCTATATAGAAGTGGTGGAAGCGGAATACCTCAACAGTAATTTTGAGCAATCAAACCTCTTGGCTGGAGTGGCTCTGGAACAAGCCAAAACCCAATTAGATCAAGTCAAGGTGTATGAACTAAAAATCTACTCTTATATTGCTCAAAACCAAATGCAAGTCGCCTTGGATACGGGGCTAGAGGTTCTGGACATGCTCGGGATTCAACTGGATCAAGACCCCCCCTCTAAAAACCTGATTAGTGAGGATTTGGTTGACCTACCAGAAATGACTGACCTGACTAAACTAGCGGCCATGGGGATCTTAAAGTCTGTAGGAAACGCTGCTTTTATTGCTAATCCGTCATTGTATCCACTGTTTATCTTTACAAGAATCAATCTATGTATCAACCATGGCAATTCAAATCTGTCCACGGACACCTATATTAATTACGCCATGATCCTGTGTGGATTTATGGGAGATATCGATGGTGGCTATAAATTTGGTCAACTGTCTTTGATGCTGTTGGAGCAATTCCATGCTCAGGAGTTCAAATGCATAGTATTAGATGTTTTTAACGGTCATATCAGGCACTGGAAAGAGCATCTCAAGGAAACCATAGACCCCTTACTAGAGGCGTTTAACAGCGGTCTTGAAACCGGAAATATAGAGTATGGCGGTTATGCTGCCATCAACTACTGTGCCAACCTATTTTTTGTGGGATATGATTTGGACTTTGGTGCTCAAAAGTATGGCCAGTATCTGGATTGGCTGCAAAAAAGAAAGCTAGACTATCATGTTACTTATGCTAAAATCGGCAAACAATTAATCTTAAATTTACTCGGCAGATCTGACGATCCCTGTCAGTTAATTGGGGAAGACTTTAATGAATTAGAAATGCTTCCCATTTTAATAGAACAGAATAATGGAACCTCTCTGTTTTATCTATATCTTGCCAAATCCATTCTGTTTTATTGGTTTAAGGAACCCGAAAAAGCTATTGCTCAGGCCAGGTCAGCAGAGCAATACGCACAAGCTGTCCCTGGCATGATTCTTATTGCTGAACACAATTTCTACTATTCTCTAGCGCTTTTGGCTCACTATCCCCATGTAGAGCCACAGCAGCAAGGTGAATACCTCACCCAAGTAGCAGCTAATCAGGAAACTCTGAAAACCTGGGCATACCATGCTCCATCAAACTTCAAGCATAAGTACGAGCTAGTGGAGGCAGAGAAAGCACGAGTTTTAGGGCAACACTGGCAAGCCATGGAAATTTATGACCAAGGAATTGAAGGAGCAGCGGACCAGGACTATATCCAGGAAGAAGCACTGGCCAATGAGCTAGCAGCAGAGTTTTATCTGTCTTGTGGCAAACGAAAGATCGCCGAGGCTTACTTGACTGATGCCTACTATGGATACAGTCGCTGGGGAGCTGTGGCAAAAGTGAGAGACTTAGAATCAAGATACCCCCAACTCCTTAGCAAAATTACTGCCCAACCAACAACGCAAGTTCCAGTAGATTCCATAACCAACTCAACGATAACACTAAGTTTAACCGCACTGGATTTATCTGACGTTATCAAGGCATCTCAAGCCATTTCAGAAGAAATAATTTTCGATAATTTACTGGACAAGTTGATGCATATTCTCCTGACTAATGCTGGGGCTAAAAAGGGGTTTATCATTTTGTCAAAAGAAAATAAACTGATGATAGAGGCAGCCGGTTCAGTGGTTAACAATGGCGTAACAGTAAGGCATTCAATTCCAGTAACCATTACTCAGCAATTGCCCAAATCTGTAATTAATTATGTCGCTATCAGTCAAGAAAATTTGATTTTAAATAATCTGGTTAATAACTCTACTTTTGCTGATGATATATACATCATAAAGCATCAGCCAAAGTCAGCTGTGTGTTTGCCACTTCTGCGTAAAAAAAATATGATTGGTATGGTGTATTTAGAAAATAATATAATTTCTGGAAATTTTACCAATGAACACGTAGAAGTGTTAAGCCTTCTGTGTAATCAAGCGGCAATTTCTTTGGAAAATGCCACGCTTTACCAGACCTTGCATGACGTTCAAGTTAGGGAGAGACTCGAAAAACAGATTCGCAAATCTCTGGAAAGAGAAAAGGAACTCACTGAACTCAAATCTCGATTTATCTCTATGACTTCCCACGAGTTCCGCACCCCCCTAACCAGTATTATGGGAGTTACTGAAATTTTCAAATATTATAGCCAGAATTGGAATGAGGAGAAAAAACAAAACTATCTAGATCGGATTCAAGCTAATGTCAAACATATGCTCCACATGTTGGATGACGTGTTGCTAGTCAATAAAGCCAACGCCGGAAAACTAAAATTCAACCCTGTACCATTGAATTTATTTGACTTCTGCCGTGACTTAGTCGAAGAAATAGAACTAGGTCTTAACACCAAGCAAACCATTGTTTTTGTTATTCAAGGTGAATGCCCAGAGGCTGATTTCGATGAACAAATTATCAGACATATCTTGAGGAATTTGCTATCAAATGCTACTAAATATTCCCCTAATGATAGCACCATAAACTTTGACTTGATTTGTCAGCAAGAAGAGGTTATCTTTAAGATTAAAGACCAGGGTATTGGTATTCCAGAAGAAGACCAAAAGCAACTGTTTGAGTCATTTCATCGATGCAATAATGTAGGCAATATTCCAGGAACTGGACTCGGACTTGCAATTGTCAAACAGTCTGTGGAAGTACACGGTGGTGAAATTACGGTAAATAGCCAGGTCGGTATTGGCACAACGTTTACTGTCACAATTCCACTGTACTCCCCTGCTGCAGCACCAGAGCAAGTACAAAGACCGAGAGCTGTTTGCCAGTTGGCAGTTGGCAGTTGATCCTAATAGGAATTATGATTATGCCTAGAAGAAAGGATTAGTTTGACTTGGTTTTTAAAAGCGTTTCTAAATGTTAAGGTTTGAAGGAGGAACTGATATATGTCGCAGATTTTAGTTATTGAAGATGAGGAAGATATCCGTACCATTGTTGTGGAAATACTTCGGGCTGAAAATTTCGATGTTATTGAAGCAGAAAATGGTGAAATCGGTGTGGAATTGGCAAAAAATGAATGTCCTGATTTGATTATTTGCGATATTAAAATGCCGAAACTGGATGGTTACGGTGTAATGATTCAGTTACAAGAAATTCCATCCACCCAGACAATTCCCTTGATTTTTCTTACGGCTAAATCTACAAAAAGTGATCTGCGGATGGGGATGGAACTGGGCGCAGATGATTATCTGACCAAGCCATTTACTAGAGATGAATTATTAGGAGCAATCACAACCCGCTTAGCCAAGCAGATGGCTGTTGAGCAAGAATCTCAAAAACAGGTCGATGAATTGCGCGATAACATCACTCATGCACTACCTCATGAGTTGCGTACTCCTCTCAATGGCATTTTGAATCTTGCCCAATTCCTGATAGAAGATTATGATACCATAGAGCGGGGTGAAGCTATGGAAATGCTTCAGGAAATCCGTGTATCTGGAGAACGTTTATATCGGCTCACCCATAATTTTTTACTCTATGCAGAACTAGCGCGAATCGAGCAACAACCTAAGCAAGCCAGGAAGCTGCTTGATTATGGAGAGCAAAGTTTTACTAGAACAATTATCCAAGACCTTGCTATCCAAAAATGTCTGAAGGTAAACCGGAAAGACGATTTGCACTTAGAACTGCAAGAAGTAGTTGTCAATATTTACCAATCCAAATTCACTAAAATTGTTGAAGAAATCATTGATAATGCCTTGAAGTTTTCCGAGTTTGGTAAGCCGATTAAGATTCAGAGTTATTTCCAGGATAATAAGTTAAATATTTTGGTGATCGATCAGGGACGAGGCATGACACCAACTCAAATTGCTAAACTCGGAGCCTATATGCAATTTGATCGTAAACTCTACGAGCAACAAGGCTCTGGATTAGGCTTGATCATTGCCAAACTGTTGACTGAATTACATGGTGGAGAATTAAACATAACCAGTTCTCCAGGAATACAAACAATTGTCCATGTTATACTTCCAGGAAAATTATCAATTTAAGGATTAATTGTTGATTGTTGATTACTAAAGTTTACTAATTAAACTTTAATTTTTCAGGGTTCATCTATAATATCAAGTATGCTCAGGGAATAGGGAATAGGGAGTAGGGAGTAGGGAGTAGGCAATAGGCAATAGGCAATAGGCAATAGGCAATAGGCAATAGGCAATAGGCAATAGGCAATAGGCAATAGGTAAAAAAGAATGTGTACCTCATAGCTATCAGAAACGCTATATATTCACTGCTTGTCCAGGATAAAGCTATATCGTTAGCTGATTGCTTATAGCTGACTGTTGACATCAGCTTAACTCTGCTGGCGTCGTTCGTTTATAGTCTTAGTTTTTTGCTCAAAAGTCTGTTGTCATTTGTTATTGGTATTAAGAGTCTATAGCCTCAACACCTGCAGAAGACTCTTGTATTATACAATATCAATGCGCTTCGGACTTGATATCATGCAAAACTTTCTTCTGGCCATTGATTTTTCCGAGATCACCCCAGTAGTGATTGCCCAAGCCGAGTCTTGAATCCTTAATCCTTGATCATAAAATTCATGCATCCAGTTGATTACATCATTGTTACTATTTACCTGATTTGCATAGTCGTTTTTGGGGTTATTCTTCAACGGAAAGCATCTGAGGGTATAGAATCCTACTTTTTGGGAAATCGCAATCTGCCCTGGTGGGTTTTGGGGGCTTCTGGAATGGCTTCCAATACTGACCTGGCTGGCACGATGGTGATCAGCGCCTTAATTTATGCTCTGGGAACGAAGGGATTTTTCATCGAGATCCGGGGTGGCGTTGTCTTAATTATGGCTATTTTTATGATATTCATGGGCAAGTGGAACCGACGGGCAAAGGTGATGACTTTGGCGGAATGGATGCACTTGCGCTTCGGCTCAGGAAGGGAAGGCAATACGGCTCGGATCATAAGTGCTGTTGCTAATATTATCTTTGCTATTGGCTCCATGAGTTACTTTTCGGTTGGGGGGGGCAAATTCCTGGGGGAATTTCTGGGTATTGATGACCGCTATGCTTCGATATTTTTGATTTTGCTCGCCCTGGTATATACGGCTGTTAGCGGTTTTTACGGCGTAGTATGGACGGATGTATTTCAAGGTATTTTGATTTTTATTGCGATTATCTATATTTGTGCGATCGCATTCTCTACGGCAACTATTCCGGATACCTTCTCGGTCTCGATTCCTGGGGCTGAGCAATTGCAAACTTGGAATTTCACGGAGTGGAGCAGCATCTCGCCCCCAATCGCAGTTGATCTACCGGGAGACTATGGCATCTTCAATTTGTTCGGTGGGGTGATTTTATTCTATCTGTTCAAAGAAATTATGGTAGGGTTTGGCGGCGGGGGTGGGTATATGATTCAACGCTATTTTGCCGCTAAAAGCGATCGCGAAGCTGGGTTACTGTCCCTATTTTGGATAATCTTGCTTTCTTTTCGTTGGCCCTTGGTTACAGCCTTTGCAGTATTGGGTATCCATTACGGAACCACTAAAGCAGTAATTGCTGACCCTGAACTTATCTTACCAACGGTGATCGCAGAATATGTGCCAGTGGGGATAAAAGGGTTGCTGATCGCTTGTTTTATTGCAGCAGCTATGTCTACCTTTGACTCAATCATCAATGCTAGTGCTGCTTACTGGGTTAAGGATATTTATCAAGCTTATATCAATCCCCAAGCCTCTAGCCAACAACTGATTGTTCAAAGCCGCTGGGCATCAATTGTAATTGTAGTGGTGGGATTGCTATTTAGTTTCAATATCACCAATATCAATGACATTTGGGGATGGCTAACCCTGGGACTAGGTGCTGGACTGTCTATTCCTTTGGTGTTGAGATGGTACTGGTGGCGCTTTAATGGCTATGGATTTGCCCTTGGGACAGTGGCGGGGATGGTAGCGGCTATTTTAACCAAGGCAATAGTACTACCCAATTTAAATTACGCTCAATTTCAGGAATATGCGCTGTTTCTCATTCCCAGCGTTTGCTCATTACTAGGATGTATCCTAGGAACATTTTTAACTGAGCCAACTGACCGGGAGGTGATGGATAATTTCTATCGAGTCACTCGACCGTTTGGGTTTTGGGGAGTAATCCGTCAAAACCTCCCAGCTAATAGTCAGGCAAAAATCAGGAACGAGAATCGGCGGGATATTCTATCTACATTGATCGGGATTCCTTGGCAGATAGTGTTGTTTTTAATGGGAATCATGTTGATGATGAAACGTTGGGATAATTTTGGAATCCTGTTGTTTTTATTTATTATCCTATCTATTTGTTTGTACTTTAATTGGTTTAGACACCTGTCAAAAGAGGTGAGACTAGATTAAGTTTGAAACTGTAGCAAAGGGAACAGGGGAATAGGGAATAGGGAATAGGGAACAGGGAACAGGTAAAACTAGGAAAGACCGCGCTGCATCACTACTCCCTACTTCCGGTAGTGCCTCAAGGAAGTGTGGGAGTAGTCACTACTATGGAATGTCCTCTGTGTGGTCATCACAAGACCCATAAACAGGTCAAAACAAGCATTGGACATCAACGGTATTACTGTCGAGTTTGCCGAGAGACTACCTGTACCTTTGATACTCTTTACTATCGCGCCACAGATTGAACCGGAAAAAATCTCCACGCTTCTAAAAGCTCACGCAGCAAGGTTGTAGTTTAAGTAGGGAGGGGGTTTGGGGACTTATCGCTCCCCCAGACCCCCTCGCTAGTTAAGTCAATTTGTTGCAATAAAACTTTACATTACGTTACATTAAGTTACATAACACGTCAAAATAAAAAACAATCCTATGGTCAAAACTACTAACAAACCCTCTTATTCCAATATTTTTGATGTTCCAAGGCGGTGCAAACTATCCAGAGCCTATCCATTGATGACCAACTGGGACTTTTGTGGGTCTTTGACGACAATATGAGAGGTTTAGTGACTTCACTGGCTGTTCAATTAAAAATTGAACGGGGGATTAAAACCCAGATAATTACTACTTAGAAATTAGTTGATCGACAAATAATAGATAAGTGTATTTACCTAGATACATTGTACTCAAATCAGCATAAGTTAGTCAGGAGCCTGGGAGTAGCAAACCCCACGGATAAATCCGGGGGCTTGTGAATCATTACCTGACCAGCCCAAGTCCCGTCAGGGACTACGTTATCACCAAGAGTTGAAGTTCCTACCTTGAAATGCGACGCTAGTTTCAAGCTCTAGAACCGGATTGTTAAACATCTTTATCAGGTTAAGGAAGTGCAATCTGGAAAGTACCGACTGATAACATTGGCGAAGCGAACTTTACCCTAGCAATAGGAGAATACTCACATTATGCGAGTTTTTGTACTTGATAAAAACAAAAAACCTTTAGACCCATGCCAGCCTGCTAGAGCTAGAATCTTGCTCAAACAAGGAAGGGCTAAGGTCTTTAGGAGATACCCGTTCACAATCATTATGCGCGATTTGGAGGAATTGGAATGTGTAACACATAATCATCAGATCAAACTTGACCCTGGTTCTCAAACGACAGGTTTAGCAATTATTCAAGAAAAGGTGGTTGTTTGGGGTGCGGAACTAACCCACAGAGGTCTTCAAATTCGAGATGGTTTAACCTCACGTAGAAAGTTGAGACGTTCTCGTAGAAACCGCAAAACTCGTTATCGACAGCCACGGTTTCTTAACCGTAAACGTCCTGATGGGTGGTTAGCTCCCAGTCTAATGTCGAGAGTCTATAATATTCTCACATGGGTAAAAAAACTTACTCGATTTTGTCCGATAACTGGCATTTCTCAGGAATTAGTTAGGTTCGATACTCAGAAGATGGAAAACCCTGAGATTTCTGGCACAGAGTATCAGCAGGGCACACTCTACGGATATGAAGTTAGAGAATATCTACTTTCCAAATGGAATCGTAAATGTGCTTACTGTGGTGTGACCGATACTCAACTAGAGGTCGAACACATCAAACCTAAATCAAAGGGCGGTTCTGACCGAGTAAGTAACCTAGCAATTGCTTGTAGGAAGTGCAATCAAATCAAAGGTAATCAGGAAATCGAACAGTTTTTATCTGGTAAACCTGATGTTCTAAAGCGTATTCTTTCTCAAGCCAAACGACCTTTAGTCGATGGGGCAGCCGTCAACTCAACTCGATGGAAGTTGTATAACGAATTAAAAGCCTTAGGTTTGCCGATTGAAACAGGGTCAGGTGGATTAACTAAGTACAATCGATGTCGGCAGAACCTTCCAAAAACACACTGGTTAGATGCCGCGAATGTTGGAGAAGTCGATACTTTGTACATCGAAAGTTATCAGCCCTTGTTGATTTCAGCTAAAGGACATGGTACTCGTCAGATGTGCAGAACGAACAAGTTTGGCTTTCCCACTCGTTATGTACCAAGGTTTAAGTTTGTCAAAGGGTTTCAGACTGGAGATATTGCCAAAGCCGTTGTAACCAAAGGCAAGAAAATTGGAACCTACACAGGTAGAATAGCTACTCGAAAAACCGGTTCATTCAATATCTCCACTAAACACGAACTGGTTCAAGGAATTAGTCATAAATATTGCAGCATTGTACACCGGAAAGATGGATACTCTTATAGTTTCTAATTCAAAAGAATCTCTGTCAAGCTGCTGTTTATGTAAGGGGAGCGACTCCTCCCCATGCATGAATGACAGGGGTTTCCGTCGCTCCCCTTACCAACCCCTATTTTTTTGATGAAGATATCCAACTTAGATAACCAAACTATTGATCGCATTGTTGAAATGGCTTGGGAGGATAGAACACCATTTGAGGCAATTGAGGTTCAGTTTGGTCTCCAAGAGAAACACGTAATTCAATTAATGCGACGTTCCATGACTACTTCAAGCTTCAAGATGTGGCGTAAGAGAGTCACTGCACGTAACACCAAGCATCTCCGAAAAAGAGATTTTACCGCAGGTCGATTCAAGTCAAACAACCAAAAGAATTAAGTTAACAACACTATACGGATTTCACTACCTAAATTACCGTGTCAAGTCCTAGCAATTTATATGAAAAACAATTAACATAACTTATAAATGCATAAATATTATACAATAAATAGTAATTCAGCCATGAAATATTCCGAGCAACTATCTCTATAACTGAGATCTTGCACCATTGTCATTAATCGTAGGGTGGGCAGTGCCTACCAACGCGCTTTGCAAGCTTCATTATCTGTCTGATGCACTGCCCACCCTACATGAACCAAGCTTCTTGAGAATGGTGCAAGATGTGAGTATAACAAGAATTCAATGTTAGGGATAATACTTTATCTGTGTTTGGTCTGGGGTGAACTACTGGTCAATGTTTTTGATCAAAGTGGAATCCGCGTTCTGAGTCAAGTATTAGGCTTTTTCATTTTGGCTATTTCCATCCAACTGTTGGCTGATGGTATTTTCGCCTTACTACAAGAATCAGGGTTAATTTGAACAAGGATTAGCAGCTAATCCTCCAGAAGTTCAAAACCAAGTTTACTAATCAATTAATTTAAATTAGTCACATTTTGAGATATTCCCATGGAACTACATCAGATTGAAACTAATCTCAATAGCCCTAATCCTCAAAATCGGATGAAAGCCATTACCGAATTAAGGCACTATGAACCTGGTTTGGTTGTCCCCCTACTCAAGGGAAGGATGTATGACCAAGAATTTCTAATTCGTTCCTTTGTTGCTATGGGTTTGGGGTATAAGCAAACAGAGGAAGCCTTTGGGTTATTACTGGATTTAATCGAACATGATAAAGATTATAATGTCAGAGCTGAAGCAGCTAATTCTTTAGCTAAATATGGTGAGCGGGCAATTCCCCATCTCGTATACCTATTCCAACAAGACTCTAATTGGTTGGTAAGGCAAAGTATTCTTGCTGCAATCGAAGTAACTGAACATCCAGAAATATTTTTAAAGCTCTGTATTTCGGGACTTAAAGGGAACGATATCACAGTTCAGGAATCAGCGATCGCTAATTTAGGGCAATTAGCAAAAACACCTCAAGCATCTTCAGCTTTAGAGGTTCTTCTTGAAGCAGCTAACTCCTCTATAGATGCAATTCGTGCGCAAGTAGCCATAACTTTGAGACATTTTGATGACCCAAGAGCCCAAAATGCTCTGATGAAGCTGCGACAAGATTCTGATTATCGAGTTGTCGGTGCAACATTAGAGGGACTTCTCTAGATTTCAATAAAAAGGTCTGTGGAATAAGTAATGTGGGGTGTGGGGAAAATATAGGGGAATTTGGAGTGACCCAGTGGGATTTCGTGATCAACCCAAGCTGATTCAACCGTCCCGTCGCAACGTAGCCAGTTCCTGATCTTCCCCTACACCTTTCACCCCACACCCAGTAAGGCTTTTAAGGTTGTTTGTCACCCCGTTAGGTCTCGACCCTACAGCATCAGAGTGTTTAGAGTCCAGTTTTTCGTAAGTCCTAAGAATCTTGCTCAGTTCTGCTTTTGTTGCAAATTGCCATGAACGGCTAGCCAAATGCAGGGTGGCTCAGCACTGGTATATTCCACTCGATGCTTTTGATGAGCTTTAATAAATAGATAATCCCCTGCTTTGAGCTTGACACTGGAAGCGTCAAGGTAGGCAAGGGTTGCTTGCCCTTGTAACAGGATTACCCATTCATCTTGGTCTTGGTCATACCACTCTCCTGTTGGTGTAGTTTGTCCAGTGGAGATGATGCGCTCGATTAATAGGCTCTCGGTAGATATCAACGGTTCAAACAGTTCTTCGGTAGGAAGTTCAGGAGGTAAGTTGAAAATGTTAGCTATCTCTTCAGTGTTCATACATCACCTTATGAATCAAGTTCAATGGAGACAACGACCTGTCCGTGATCAGATTGCCAAGTCTCAATTTTCTCGTCACTCAAGGTTTCGTCGATTAGATGATCATTGAAAAGGGAGACATACCCAACTCTGCCAATACGTTTGGGATTTTGAACAACGAATTCCTGACTGACCAGGATGTGATCTAGGCTCTCGTGGTGGCCATTATGGATGTGGGTGTAGTAGAAGTCACCATAGTTTTGTCGAGCTTGAATGTCTTTGACGTAATACAACAACACATCCCAGATCATCTGCTTTTGCTGAAACCAGAGTTTTCTCAAAGGGGGCTCTCCAGAAACGATTTGAGAAGTTATAGCCACACCACTATCATTGACATCACCCATCACTATTACCGGATGATCCCTGTGCTGTAGCTTATCCATCAAAATTACCCGCAAAGCTGTTGCTTCAGCTGCTCGGAGGATTAGAGATCTCGCTTGTCCTTTGGCTTGTTCAATTGGGTCGTTGCGGTCTACTCCATCTGGGATAATCGGACGCTTGGACTTGAGGTGAATTACAAAAACTGTACAATCAATCGTGTCACTCAGCTTGAGATGTGCTTCTAACACTGGTCGAGAAAAACGCTTGAGTGGGATGTCTGTTCCCTGGATATCCAGGCATGCCGTAGTGGGAAAATCTTTGATGACGTTGTATTCAAGCACTGGAAACCTGGAGGTCAGGGCAACAACTGGACTTTTACCGGTAGGCTTTGCGAACACAGTGGTGGCATTATCATAAATTTGGCTCTGAGCCAGTGCTTGTTGGAGAGCTTCTTGATGAAATACCTCTTGAAAGCCAACAATGTCAGCTTTCATCTTCTTCAGTTGTTCAGCGATCCAGGTGGTCTTAAGAGCGTATTCTGTTTGGGTATATATCTTCTTTCTATAGTATAGGACATCTGGTAGCACTAAGTTGCATAGGTTAAAGGTTCCAACTTTGAAACGGTTTCGATGCATGATTCTTATTTGTGTTGAGAGCTATTCCTCCAGCTTGGCATTTCCCCATCTAAAGATGCGGGGATTCTCTGTTCTTGGAGTTGCTCTAACCTCGCAGGCTTAGGCCATTTGTAACAACTTCAACCAAGGGCTTAGATCATGTCAGGATAATTACCCTTAATCAAAATTTCCCCCATCTCCCGATCTCCCGATCTCCCCATCTCCCCATCTCCCCATCTCCCGATCTCCCCATCTCCCGATCTCCCCACACCTCCGTTCTTTGTTACAAATATGAGATGCACCCGTTGGACAAGCTTAAATCCTATAACCAACACTCCTCAAGGTGAGAGAATAAATTAACTCTCATCCTCCAAATCGATAATACTCCCAAATTCATGCCATCACGACCAACCAGAGTTGGTAGGTGACCCACTGGAGCCCAGATTACGGAAAATGTCAGGTCTTCATAATTTCTCCATCGTCTTCTGAGGTGCAATCCTTTCCGCTCTCGCCATCCCACACGATGACCAAATTGTTGATAAAGCTGAGTTTGATAGGCTAATAGGTTAGGGAAATAATTACTGCGGGAAATACTGTTGGGGTTGTAATAGGAACTTAAAACATACAAGCTTCGGTTGAATTCTAGTTTATCAACGTTATTATCGTCACTATCAAGTTTTCCCCCAAGCTTCTCCCAAATTTCTTTTTGCAAACTGAAGCCGAATTGCCCACTGCTATACTTTAGCCAAAGCCGCTCAATGGTGTGTAGATCGGTGCAAGGAAAATTCTTGATTGACTCAGGGTCGATATTGTTGTCTTCTTCTCGATCAACTGCTTTGACCATGAGAGCAAACGTTTCCTGATCGGCTTCTTTCCATTTACCGGCTCTTAGTAAATTTCGCAAGTTAGAGTAGTCTATGCCTTGATCAGAAATGAGTTGGTCAGGTTGGTGTAGGTCAACAGTTATCCCCAACTCTTGGTTTTTTTGATTTAAGGTATATTGAACAATGTCAGGAATCTTACCATACCGTTCATAGTTTTCCACAATTTTGCGATACTTGGCTTCGATTTTGCGATACTCACTATCGGGATCATGGTTGGGGTCTTGATTCATTAAAATAGTCAGTAAAATATCCAACCCGTTATTATCAAGAAACAGAGCTGGCTCGATCTCGGGCTTAATAGTCTGGACTTTTTCGGTGGCATAGTTATGTAATTCACGAACATAGATTAAGCCAGCCCCATCTCGGTCTGCTGCACCAGTTTCAATGCCTTCGACTAAGTACTGGGTGTAAAGGGAACAATCAGCTGGTTCCTGTTTACAAGAGGTTTGTGTAGTTGTGGAGGAGGTGAGAACCGCTCGCCCTGGAGCACTGAGTTCTTCCTTGAGATTGACACTCACAGGTTCTGTCAGCCAACCGTCAGCTGAAGCACTATAGTAATCACACTCAAGAATTACTATTTGTTGCTGAGCATCACTACGACTCAATTGCTGGTGTAACAAAGAAGCGGGTAATGCAGTACCTTCAAGGTTATCTTTAGTCGTGATGCTAGTTGTTAAATACAGTTTACCATCCTGATTAATAATTCCTTGGCCAGAGAAAAAAACTAGGGCTAAGTCATTGACACCACATTGGTCAAATACGTTTTTAATTGCTTCTTTTAGGGTTTCTAAATTGGGATTTATCAGCAACTCTACCCGAGTAAAATCCCCTAGGGTTTTCTCTTGCAAAACTCGCTGCATTGCTGCCACATCATGGGAGGCAGCTTGATGGGTAGTTAAACCTTCGGCATACTGATCAACCCCGATCAGCAGTGCTACTTTCTTAGCCATTTACTTTTTTACTAATGCCATCTCTTATCTTCTTATAGCATTTCTAAAATAGGTTACGTACAAAAGTTTTTGATTTTCGGCAATAGGGAATAGGGAATAGGGAATAGGGAATAGGTAAAAAATCCTGTGTACCTCATAAAGAGGAGAACTGCTATATAATAATTAAGGACTGATTAGATTTTCATATTGTTCCGACTCCCGACTCCCGACTCCCGACTCCCGACTCCCGACTCCCGACTCCCGACTCCCGACTCCCGACTCCCGACTCCCGACTAGTCACGGGTCTTGGTTAACCATTAGAATCGATTTAATTTTTCGTTTGATTCGATTTCCGTTTTTGTCCACTCTGCCATAAATGGTTTTGCCGTTATAATAAAGAGCGGAGGAGCTTCCTCCATCTAGATTCATGGCTTTTTCAACCCCGGCAATTTTCAGGAAGGTAGCTAGGGCTCTGAAGGACATACCGGAATTTCTGGGAGCTTCTGATTTTTGAGCCACCATTACTAACAAAATGCTGCCATCAGGAGTAATACCGACTGCACTTCTAGCATTGGGTCGGCTGCTCCCTAGGGCATCTCGTATGACTTTCCGATTTTCTACAGCTACAAAACCTTCGGTTACTGATGTAATTTGTGGAACCAGCAACGGACCACTGCCTAGGGCATCTAATAATTGACAACCGGGGGGGGTCGGTTCACTGTGTAGGGTGATATCATAGCGGACTGTTGACCCACAACGGTATCGCCGAAATTCTGATCGATTGAGAATTTTCTCCATGTAGGGCTGTAAGTTGGGATTTTGGATCAGCCCCTGGTTGTCACGGGGATCTGCTACTAGTTGCCCTTGCTTGATTACAATCGAGGTGGTCTTCTGATTTTTTGGGTCAAAAAAACCGCCGTTGATGGCAGCTACAGCTTGGTGCTTTTGGGCTAAATCTTCTAAGGTGATTAACTGTTCCGATATGGCGGGAGTAACGGAAAATCCACTTTCAGCTGGAATTAATAAGGTGTGAACCACACTAAAGTCTAGAGGATGGGATTGGTATTTGATCTGTTTCTGGGGTGGCGAAACATCTGAAGAAAGGGCATCGGGTGGCTGGTGATCCTGGATAGATAACCACGCAACCGCTAAACCTATGGCAATCAAGCTCAGCCCAAGGATTTTTCTCACGTTATTTTTGCTAAAGTAGTCAACCGGATTTGACATCATAAAGCATAATCCGATGACCATCGTAATCGCAGAATGCTTGTTCAGTGAAATTGAGGTTTGGTGGTCTAGTAAAGTAATTGGGCTCAATGGTGTCAAGTCCCAGTTCACGGATTTTCTCAATGGTTAGGGTGAGGTCTTTTACTCTGACCACCAGGGCTAAACGATAGGGAGTGGTAGGGGTGGGTAATTCAATTCCTTTGACTTCGGTCAGGGCTAGGGCTCTAGGTTCGTCTTCTGTACTGAGTGATGCAAATTTGAGCTGAGCACTTTTGGGAAACTGAAACACTGGGTAGAGGTAAGAGTCTGGGGATGCTTCAGCGAGATAGTCGAGCTTAAATCCTAGAATATCTTGGTAAAGGGTGAATGCTCGTTCGAGATCAGCAACGACTAAGCAGGGGCGCTTGATGTGAAGCCCATCTAGATTAGGGGTATTGGGATTGACTGAGGGCTGATTGGTTTCCATTCACCCACCTAATTCTACGTTAGCTAATTATATAGCAAAGGGAACAGGGAATCGGGAATCGGGAATCGGGAATCGGGAATCGGGAATCGGGAATCGGGAATCGGGAATCGGGAATAGGCAAGAGGCAAGAGGCAAGAGGGAAAAAATCTTGTGTACCTAATAGCTATGATAAACGTTATAAAGCTTGGGTAATTGGTAATTGGAATAAGTGTTGAATATAAAAATTGGAATGATGTAATTTTCGATATTATGCTATCTTTACACCATTTTTTTTGCAGTTTTATCCTACTTTTTTAGTAATGGTAAACCTTGGCCTTGGCCTATTGGCCACGCTACGCGAATGGCCACGCTACGCGAACAACCTGCCAACCTGACAACCTTATAACATTCAACCTTCAATTTCAAACTTTCAACCTTCAACCTTCAATATTCAACCTTCAACCAAATAACTGATAGCTGATAGCTGATAGCTGATAGCTTAAAATTAGCTATAAAAAAAGTTTGCGATCGCATTGGTAAATCCCTCAAATGTGCTGTAATTTTCGGAGACAATAGAAACAGTTAAGCCTAATTTTTCAGTATTAGCAGCGGTATAGGGACCAAAGCAAGCAACGACACAATGGTTATAATCCTGGGGGGAGTTGACCATTGTCAAAAAAGCGGTTACTTCTGCGGTGCTACTAAAAGCGATTACATCTATCTTGCCTTGACGAATCAAATTTAATTCTACATCATAGATAGTTTTATCCAAAATTCGGGTTTGATAGGTCAATACCGGAGGGGTGCATCCCGATTTTGCAGTGAGCATAAATACTCAAGTTCGGTTTTGAGCAATCAGAGCTAAGCTTTGAGAAGTTGACCTATAATCAGGTGAGTTCTGCGAATGGATGCTGACAAACATGCCCAA
>NZ_JAAHHM010000060.1:0-42790 GCF_010692445.1 Moorena sp. SIO3E8
AGTCAGAGTTGAGAACTAGTTCCTTTTTTTGAGAAGACATCATGCCCTCAGCTGGTTCACTGTTACCGTGCTCATTGCATCCTCAAGGGATGGGGGTTAGGCATAGCCTAGTTGTGAAGAGTGTAATAGGATGAGCTGAGCATCGAGTGGGTCAGCGGTTCATCCTTCTGTTTCACCATTATCCGCAGCTGCTCAAGCATTTCTACCGCGCTGCACTAGTAAATAACCTCAAAACTGTTTCCTCTCGACTAATGCGGAAAGAGTATGCAGCTCATCTAAAACGTTTTTACTGGTCAGAAAAACCGATGTTCTGGGGTGGCAGCTATGCTTTGATTTCAGTAGGAACACAAGCTCCATTACAAAAGCTGATTGCATATGTCCAGAATCAGGAAAAGCCAGAATAAGGATGCTGCGCTTTGTTTATTGGTTTCGCTAACCCCACCTAAATCAAAGATTCTAGGTGGGGACTGCGCTCAACATTTTGTTCAACAATGTAGTCAATGGCTGACTGGAATGCCGGATCGTCCTTGGACTTTTCCCCTACACCACGGGAATCTACAATTTCTAAGCTCCGTCCATTGCGCTCGCATGGGTAAGATTCAGGGTCTAGGGTTTCCGGTTTATCAACCCTAACCTTAGCAACCTGCTTTCCCATCATGGCATTGACCAGAGATGATTTACCCGCTCCTGTTCTACCGTAGAGGGCAATTTTAGGAATCCGGCTCTGCTTTGCCCACTTGGGAATTTTGCTTCTAAGAATCGGCTCTGCAATCAATCTTGCTGGTTGACCCAGTACTGACAGAATTGAGAGAATGGAAGACTCGATATCAATTATTTCTAGGCGCTGTAGAATATCTTGGGCATTCTTAGGTCTCCGCTCTGGTGAGGGAGCCATTAGATCATTAATTAAATCTGCCAGTGGGTCAGATATTTGGGTCGCGCTGTCTGGCCAATTGTGCCAATTGTTATCAAGTTTGCCTGTCAGTAAATAGACAAAGCTACGCCCTAGGGCAAAAAAATCAGACCTATACTCGACTCTACCTTCAAATTGTTCCGGCGGCGCGTAAGCTGGTGACCCAATTTTCGTAACATTGCCTTGTTGATGCTTTTCAACAAAGGTATCCGTCACCTCCCTAACTGCACCAAAGTCAATCAAAGCTAACTGACCATTAGGTCTGAGCATGATGTTAGCAGGTTTAATATCCCGGTGAAACCAGTTCTGCTCATGCACTAGAGCTAAGATTTCTGCCAGTTGTTTCAACCATGCGATCGCTTGCTCTTGTGTGATGGGTTGATAGCCATTCTTTTTTAGCCACTTCTCTAAATCCAACCCCTCAATTTTTTCCATCACTAAGCAGTGCAAATCCTGATTCCCACCTTCTTGCCTGAGAATAAAGTAGCCATCTGGATCGACTTTAGGAATTCCTGGATGATTTAGCTTTTTGAGTACCTCCGCTTCCCGTTTAAATAACTCTATAGCCTTGGGACTTTCGTCGTGCAGAACTTTTAATACTTTTCGCTTACCTTGGTCATCTACTTCCCAAGTTTTCCCAAAGCCTCCTTCACCCAATAATTCTACAACTTTATAGCGATTATCTTTACTCAGAAGCTGATTTAGCTGCTCTTGTTGCTTTTCCCGATAATTATTGTTTTGGATCATTTGATAATTTTATATCTCGTTATCTGTGATAGTTACTATGGGATTAAATATATTTATTGAGAGTATAATCTTGCATTTATTAAGCTCAAAAACAATGACTAATACTCTTATATAAAACCCCTGATTTTAATATAATATTGAGTTTATAAATTCAGATATAGGCTCTGGTTATTAAAGCTGAATTAGTTTTGCACTTACACAAGCAAATCAGGAAATTAGCATCTGCTTTCTGCTGTTTTTACCTCCGAGCCATGGTTTTATATGGCTGATTCTCTCCTAAGAAAGTTGAATCTACGTCATAAGTATGATCAACGCTATATACTACCCAAGATAGATGTAAATTATATATAGCTTGATATATGTTCTGATTTTCTTAATTTAAGTAGTCGGAAAAAATTAAAGTGAACGGTTAACAGAAGGAGACTTGGGGTCCCGGAGAAGGGCTGAGGGGCTGTTTGGGTCACTTGTTTCCGCACCTGCTCAGGGGGTGACAATAAGAGTGAAAAGTAGATAGGATAAGGATTTGAGCAAACGAACCCAAAAAAGAATAGAGTTGTCTAGTGGACAACCCTAAAATAGAAATGCTTCCTGAATTTTACCAAAAAGTCTTCAAAATTAACCTTAATGAAAGTCAATGTCAAACTGTGCAATTGCTGATCATGCTATTGCACAGTTGCCGAAATGTAAGGATTTCACCTGATTGGATAACCTGATAACAGGTTTTGTGAATTTTATTGGGTTAGAAACCAAATAATGCCATTAAAGGATAATGGCATTATTCGGTTTCTAGGTGCAACAGGTATCCGTGTAGGAATTGTGATAATTTTTGATGCCATATTGCCTACTCCCTGTTCCTATGATCCGTTGTTCCCTTTGCTATACATCTAATTCACACTTTCATCTACTGTTGAATTCGATGCCCCTGTAGCAATTGGCAATTCCTCGACTTTGGGTAGCTTTTCGAGGGCCAGACGAGAGGAAGAAGTCCCACCGGATAAACGCTTCAGAAGTTTTGGTCTAGGGTCATGGAGCAAGTAAATAATATTATCCCCCGGTTGCCAATCTTCATTACCACTGGCCACTTGAAAACTCTTTTCCCTCTGAAGTAGCAAAGGTACCAGTTCTCCAGAGCGAATTAAAGCTTGTAGATGAGCTCGCTGAAAACCAAATCCAGCTTCCTTGAGAGTGGTTTTGCCCAACTTGATTTGCCCATCATTAATGTACTGGATCCAAGTTTTGATCGGTAGTTGTGCCATGAAGGCCTGATTAACCTTGGTTTTATTGTTGTTGCTATTGACTTGGGGGTCACGAGGAAACACTGCTAAGACTCGCGGTGGATTAAACTCCTCTGCTGCTCGTTGAGCCAATACCAAGTTAATCTCACCATTCTTGGTCATTGCTAGGAACGTTCCCACCGATTCGATGCCAGCTTCTTCTAGAACATCCACATCCAAACCACTGCTTTGGAAAACCCGCAGATTTTCGTCCCTTGCTTTTTGGCATGCTTCTGGGTCTGTATCAATCAGCACAACAGACTCTCCTCGTTCTTGAAACAAACGAGCAATCAGACGGCTCATCGGATTACAACCGATAATTACAGCACCAGTTGCCTCCTCCTCTGGGTTAAGTTTTAGCCATTTGGCGACCCAACGAGCGGTCAAACCTTGTAAAACTACCGTCAACATAATGGTGAGGAATACCAAGGCTTTAATCGAGTCACCACCATTAAACCCCCGTTCCGTTAGGAGAATGGCAAACAAGGAAGCCACAGAAGCACTGACAATTCCCTTAGGACCAATCCAGGACACAAATAATTTTTGCCGCCAATTGAGATCACTATTCCAAGTACAAACCACCACACTGATGGGGCGCACCACCAACATCAACACCAAGACGGTAAAGATACTGCCCCAGCCTAGGGCAAACACACTGGCGATGGATAGGTCAGCGGAGAGGAGTACGAATAACATGGAAACCCCAAGGACAGTTAATTGTCCCTTGAAGCGTCGCAACAAGCGCTCTTCAGGCAGGTCAGAGGCTCCCATCACTACTCCAGCCACTACCGTTGCCATCAAACCGGATTCAGAGCGAACCATCTGAGCCAAGCCAAACAAACCCCACATGCCAGCCAGTACGACTAAGTTTTTGAGTTCTTCTGAGATGAAGCGTGCTTGCTTGAGAAGAAACCCCATTAACCAGCCCCCTAAGCCCCCAATAACAGCACCGATGCTCAAACGAAGACCTAGACCGACAAATGCTGCATTTGCACCAGCATCACTATTTAAAATTGTATCCAGGACAACCACTGCCAAAATTGCCCCGACTGGATCAATGAGAACCCCTTCCCCTTCTAGGAGGGTTTCTACACGTCGATCCACTTTCACCTGTTTTAGCAGAGGGCTAATCACCGTTGGTCCGGTGACCACCACTAGAGAGGCATAGAGAAAAGCAATCGGCCAAGGAAACTCCCCTAGCCAGTGAGCCGCCATACCACCTCCTAACAGGGTAATCAGTGTTCCTATGGTAACTAGATTTCTCAGACTACCAGACACTTTGCCCAGATCCCGCAGATCTAGGTTAAGCCCTCCTTCAAACAGAATAACTGCCACTGAGAGGGCAACAATTACCTCTAGACCAACCCCTAGCTTCTGTGGGTGCAAAAGACCGAAGCCATCTGGTCCGAGTAGAGTGCCAAACATCAGCAAAAAGACAATGCTGGGAATTTTTAAATACTCACCCATTACCTGGGCACTGATCCCAGCGAAGATGGCGATAACCATCTGTAGGGTTAGTTCAAATGAGCTTTCCATATGCGTAAGTGTCGCAAGTGATCAACTTAGGTAGAAATTCCTCATTATTCTGTGTTCAACTCCATGGGCTGGCTTGGTCAACAAGTGATCGGTTAGCAGTGAATCTGAACTTGAGGTAAGTTCTAGAACATTGCTCGTAGCAGTCGATGGTCAATGACAGAGCTATAGGTCACAGTAATAAAACCGTCTATAGCCTATCTTAAGCATGCCCTTTGTGTCCTGGTAGTGTATCACTTTCATAGGACTTATTACATAAGTAGGCAACTTCAGAACTTCGGAACAGTGAACAGGTAAGGATTCTGGAGAAGATTTTTTAACTTTGCTTACACTCGATTCGAAAAACTCAAGTTTGAATTACTCAAGACTATAAGCAAAGCTGTTTGCTGTTGTGCCTTACTTAAACCATTGCTGAGCAACAGTTCCTCCCGGAGATAAGACCCACGCCACTGTAAATAGTCATGGGGAGGTTTGAGAGTGTCTGTTACCATGTCATGCTCCTACTTGTCTAATTAGTTTTGTTTATATTGTGTTTATCTTGTGTATAATTGTCAGACTTTGCCATTGGTCAGCAATCTAATCATTAATTCGACCCATAGCTCACACTACTCATAAGTCATACTCATAGGTCAAAGGTTTTTCTACGTTGATTGGTAATTTCAAAAAAAGTTAAGTTTTAATTTATGCTGGATAGTTTAGCACCGTCACTTCAACAACGGACATTCTATCACTGACGGTAAACAGCTTCAACAGAATTGCCTGTTCACGCTCGCGCGAGACGATTAGTTAGAGACGATTAGTTTTCCGACATAATTGAAAGGTTAAAGGTAAAAAGTATACTGCTGTGGTTAAGAACACCAGACAACGGGGTTAGTAGATTAGATAAGATGGCTAGCAGCATTGGGATAATCCCCCAAGTAGAACCGAAAAATTGGATGATGGCTCGTGGTCTGGTGGGGAACGGTAAAATTAGCTTCGTTCATGGTTTTTTGTTAAACTTCTAGCTTTAATTATGAATTATTGGTAAAGGTAAAGGTAAAGGTAAATTTATGGATCATAAAACGTTTACTTGGGGTGGCTCGGGAAACCGCATACGTAGAACTCAACGCTGGATTGAGAGATTGTCGCTGTTAGGGTTACTCCTGGCAGCACTATTGTTGTTTAGCATTAATTTGGGCAGTGGCTCGTTGGAAGAGGTAGAGCAAAGCATAAGTCATCTTGCTACTCAACTACTTTCAGCAAAGGGGGAATTTGGGCAGTGGCTTTACCCAACTCTCGAAGGTGAAACCCTAATTGAACACCCCCCCCTACTAGCCTGGCTGATTGCCGTGGCTTATCAGTTTGGTGGTGTCAACGAGTGGACTACGCGCTTACCTAGTGCCATCCTCAGTGTTCTGTCGGTACTGCTAGTCTATGGTCTTGCTACAGAAATCTTCCCCTGCCGTCAGAAGGCTATTTTCTCTAGCTTGATTTACCTAACGTTCTTACCAATAGCCCATTATGGGCGTATGGCAATCCTGGATGGAGCTAATCTGTGCTTTGTGGTGTTGATGATGTGGTGTGTGTTGCGATCGCGTCGGGACTCACGCTGGTCACTGCCAGCGGGCATCGGATTAGGCTTGATTTTCCTTACTAAGGGGATCGTGGTGGCATTGTTGATCACAGCAATCACTTTGTTGTTTCTAGCATGGGATACCCCCAGACTGCTGAGCTCTACTTATTGGTGGTTGGGATTGCTTTTAGGCTATAGTCCTGCTATTGCTTGGTACACTGTTCCATTGCTGGTACAGGATCAAAGAGCCGTTACTACAATTAAAGCCATTCTCTACCAGTCCCTACGCCCGATCTGGAAAGCAGAGGATGGGCAAAATCCTCTTCCTTGGTATTACCTGGGGGAAATTTTAAAATTTTCCGCACCTTGGTTACTGTTCTTTTACTACTGGTTACAGCAGGCTTGGCAGAATCGCCATTGGGGCTGGGCTAAATTAGTACTGGTATGGGCTGGCGGTTACTTGATCGCCATTTCCTTTTTTGTCACTAAATTGCCTGAGTATGTGTTGCCAGTTTACCCAGCATTAGCCCTTGCTGGTGGAGCCCAACTCACAGAGATTTGGCATTGGCCTTCCGGCAAATCTTATCCCCGTTTTTGGAGTATTGGTTTGAGTCTGCTAGGTGTTGCTACCATTAGTGTGATGCTTCACTTTGGAATTACAAAAGCTCCTGACCTCAGCTCCTGGCTGTTCTTCGCTTGTGTCCCTTTAACCATGGTTATAGCAGGGATGTTGGTTGCGCGACGGGATAGACAATTTATGGTAATTTTATTCTGGGGAACCTATATTTCACTACTGATTTTGATGTCTTCTGACCCTGAGATTTGGCAATTGCTGATCTAGTTCAACTTATTGCTTAATACTGGTCTGCTTGAGTAATGGAAATTGAAGCCAGCCAGAAGAATTGATGATGCCCCTGACTGGATGTTATTTATACAATATCCCAATTGAGTGATTAAAAGCTAGATTGGGAAGTTTCCATAAATGGGGATGGAAATTGATACACCGCTTTCTTAACAGACAGTGATCAAGTTGGCATGGAGCTATCAGCAGTCAGCTGACGCGCTACTTTCCGGCTTTGCAAACAGCTAATGTTTTGGGAGCCTGGGTTTATCAAGAGAGTAAGCTTATGGGCTCCTTTTCAAACCACGCTTACTGTTTAAAGCCTCGTGGATTGGTTCTCTTGAGGGCATCATCAATGGCTACTTGCAGAGCGTTTCAAGTAGCGCTAATGCTGATAACTGACGGCGGAATGCTGACATTTTGAGCGAAAGCACATTTACCGGTTAAGGCGTTCTAAGCCTTGTCTATTCGGCTCAGGATGCCTCAAGTGCTTCTTCTTCTGTTTCATCAAGTTGTTTAAGGTGAATGTGCTTGCGTCCCAGGGTGATTTCAAACTGGTCCCCTGGTTCTAAACCCATTTGTTTCGTGTAAGCCGAGCCAATCAGAAGATTGCCGTTAGACTGCACACTAATCCGATAGCTGGCACTGCGTCCGCCACGACCATTGCCATTGACTTTGCTGTCTAATTCAATCCCCTCCGCATCAATAAGGGCATTGAGGAACTTCATCATATTGACTCGCTCTACTCCGTTTTTTGTCACGGTGTAGTAGCCACAGGCTCTAGCTTTTTCTTCTTTGCTCAGGCCACCTAGGTTTTTGACTTTCTCCACCAATGCTTGGCCCTGCAGAGGAACGATCGGAGCAGCCATGTTTTTCTTTTTAGCCATCAACTTGAATCTAATACTAAGGACTTAAGTGGTATCCAGCCTTTCTACTGGACTGACTGTCAACTAAGATCACAAAATCTTAGTTTAATATCAGTATATGAGACTATCTTACACCGATAGTGTCAACTGTGTTCGTTAATAGTCAGTTTTTAACTACCGTTCAACTACAGCAATAGGTTGTGAATAGGTCGTGAACAACTCCGATCATCTGGGTCACAGGAAAATTGCCTAGGGTCACGGGAAAATTGCCTAAAAGAGTATGGGCTACTCTTGTAGGCAATTTCCCCACCAGCAACTTGTACTTTCCATCCCTGTCACAAGTCAATGGCTATCTCCATTGGGTGACACTATTTTATAGTTTCTTTGAGCTGTTGCATTCAGAAGGGCGGGCTATCAGCTATCAGCCATTGATAGTCTAAGATATAAGCTTCTGCCTTGAAGCCGATAGCTAAAAGCATACCGCTCAAAGTATAGTCTTCAGGATGAGAGGGTTCCTTGGTTCCCCCTGCTCTTGATGCTGATAGCTGAGTGCATTAAACGAGCGTGATCTTTAAACAGGTCATAAAATCGTTTCCGACTAAGCGTCTTTCAAAGAAATTGTCCCGTTAACTCCCACGTCCACTTTCCGATTGGATTGCTATTTTATTATGAAGCTCACCACTCGTGGACACTACAGTGTTAAGGCACTACTAGATCTGAGCCTAAGACCAGGGTATGGACCGACATCGGTTAGAGCGATCGCTAAACGGCAAGGTCTACCAGCTCCATATCTAGAAAAACTACTGATTGAGATGCGTCGTGCTGGCTTAGTCAAGTCAGTTCGTGGAGCTCAAGGAGGCTATCAATTAGCCCATGAACCCACAGAAATTTCCCTCGGCAAAATCCTAGAAGCAGTGGGTGAAACCATCGAACCACTACCCCACCATACCCCAGACGCTGGTCAAGCCGAAGACTGGGTTACATTTACACTTTGGCATCGTTTGCATCAAAAGCTTAAAGAAGCATTGTACACTATAACTCTTGCCGATCTTTATTATGATGCCCGTAGTTGGCAAGCGGCTATGGGAGAAGAAACCAGTTTCGTTGTTTGAATCAATTTTTCTTTTCATGAAAAAGAGTAACGAACCGATTACTTATGAGGGAGGCTGTCATTGTGGCGCTGTCCGCTTCCAGGTAATTGTAAACAAGCATCAGGCAATTGATTGCAATTGTTCGATGTGTAAAAAAAAGGGCATCTTACACCTGATTGTCTCCCCTGAGCAATTTAGCTTACTTAAGGGAGATCAAGTGTTGACTAGTTATACCTTCAACACTCACACGGCCAAGCACACATTCTGCCAAATCTGTGGGATTCATCCTTTCTATCGACCCCGCTCTCATCCCAATGGGATTTCTGTCAACCTACGTTGTCTTGACGGTGATGTTCTATCTCGATTTACCATTGTCCCTTTCGATGGGGCTAACTGGGAAGAGAATGTCGATAAAATTAGAAAGTAGTGCTTCAAATCCTGGGTAATAACCATACTAATGGTGTCATTTTGCTGCTGGCGGCTAGTCTAGATTATCTAATCGGTGATCCTTGGGGTTGGGTCCATCCAGTGCAGATTATGGGCTGGGTAATCTCTCAGTTCACTCAGCTAGCAATTCACTTCTGGCAGCAGCCTTGGCAACGACGCCTAGCAGGAATTGGGTTGGGTATTGGACTAATTATTGGGAGTGGAGTAGCTGGATGGTTTATTGTCTTCCTAGGAATCTGGCTCAATCCATTTTTGGGTATAGGCATAGGAACGATCTTGCTAGCCAGTTGTTTTGCTGGTCGCTCTCTTCGAGCAGCAGCAATGGATGTATTACAGCCTTTAACTGCCGGAGAATTAAAACTAGCCCGTTCTCGATTAAGTCAATATGTTGGTCGTGATACAGAAAATCTTTGTGAGTCAGAAATCCTACGAGCTGTCCTAGAAACGGTGGCGGAAAACACTACCGATGGGGTCACAGCCCCTCTGTTCTATGCCATTGTTGGAGCGTTAATTCCTGGGGTTGGTAGTGTTCCTCTGGCCTTAGCTTATAAAGCTGCCAGTACTTTAGATTCGATGGTCGGTTACCGCCGAGAACCTTACACGAATTTAGGTTGGTTTAGTGCTAAATTTGAAGATTTACTAACCTGGATCCCCTGTCGATTAACCGTATTGACCCTAGCCTTGATGTCTGGAAAACCTCAGCAGGTCTGGCGTCTGTGTCGCCGTGATGCTATTGCTGATCCGAGTCCTAACTCTGGCTGGAGTGAATCGGCTTTTGCTGCGATTTTGGAGGTTCAGCTGGGGGGGACTAATTTTTACAGTGGTGTTGTCAAGCAAAAACCCTTATTAGGGAAACCTACCTACGAGATCACACCAGGCAAAATTGACCAAGCCTTAGAGCTAACACGATATTGCTTTTTAATTTGGCTGGGGATAGGGTTGGTTTTTTGTCTAGTGCAATATGCGATTGGCCTTTGGCCACGCTTTGCGAACGCTTTACACAACGTTATCGTTTAATCAGGCAATTATTTTTTTTTGCTTAAATTTTACTCTATGGTAGAAAATTGTCTTATAACCTTTTGCCAGCAATCTATTTGGCATTGCTGAACAAAAGAATGACATCAAGTATAGTTGGGTCACTTACCGATTACCGATTACCGATTACCCTTGGGTCTTCCAGCTGACAGCAAAGCCATCTATTTTTCCTCAACTTTAGGGGAAATTCTGATCATAATTGCCTCAAAACTTAATAAAACTTAAAAAAGGAGATAAACGTGGAAGTACTTGCTTACACTCATTCCTATGAATCCTATGAAGAAGCAGTAGGGATTAATTCTGATCTAAGAGAACTCAACCTCAACTGGTTTAAAATTCCCAACACTGCTTGGCTCGGTTTACTAGGATGTGCGGTCTGGTTAGCGAGTCTGAGTGTAACGGCTCCAGTGTTTGCGGCTTTGGAATCAGGAATCAAAGTAAGCACTCCAAGTGGTGGTTGTTTGACTGCACGCAAAGGTCCAAGCGATACTTCCGCAGCTGTTGTCTGTGTTAGCAATGGAGCTGTACTCAAACCTGTGGTTGCGAAAAATGGGAATTGGCTGCAGCTGAGCAGTGGCAATTGGGTTTATGGTCCTTACACTACCTCTGGATACTTTAATGACAGTGGACAAGGGGGTGGCGGCAGTCCGACTTTGGAATCAGCAATCAAAGTCAAGACTCCAAATGGTGGCTGTTTGAAAGCACTCACTGGTCCTGGTACTGGTCAGGTTGTTGCCTGTGTCCGCAGTGGATCTGCACTCAAACCTGTGGTTGCTAAAAATGGGAATTGGCTGCAGCTGAGCAGTGGCAATTGGGTTTATGGTCCTTACACTACCTCTAAATTATTTGATGGAAGTAGTGAAGGTGGTGGAGGTAGTCCGACTTTGGAATCAGGAATCAAAGTCAAGACTCCAAATGGTGGGTGTTTGAAAGCACTCCCTGGTCCTGGTACTGGTCAGGCTGTTACCTGTGTTCCCAGTGGGTCTGTGCTCAAACCTGTGGTTGCTAGAAATGGGAATTGGCTACAACTGAACAGTGGCAATTGGGTCTATGGTCCTTACACCACCTCTAAATTCTTTTAATCTGAATCTTTATAGGACAGGACTTACCCAGTAACTCTACTTGTAAGGTGCGTTATTAACGCACCTTACAAGTAGAGTTACCTCTCAAAGCTGAGGCTATTCAGAACATTGATCACTTCTGCTTTAGTCATTCCGGGACGAATTTCTGGTCTATATAGCATTTCTATGACAGCTTGATCAATCTCCGCATATTCGGTCGTATCAGTCCAGCCTTGGAAAAATACACTATTTCTGTATTTATAGGAATCCCTCATCAGTCCTATAGATTGGGTGAGCTCTTCTCGGATTAGGTGAGACCGTGCCTTTTGGGTAATACTAGTTGTAGAAATCATAATTCTTGACTTATAAATAACTTGGTTATTCCACCAAGTCCGAACAAACCCAAAATTGACCGGTCGATAGTTAGGCTCATAGCGACGAAACTCGTATTCGGGAACAAAATAAATCTTTAAATTGGGATTATTATCATCAAAATTGATTTGAATTGCATCTTGGGTAATGCTATTTATTTCATCAATGACCGTTGACAAAGTCTGCCAATCTTCATGGGTTGGCAAGCCGATAACCTTAATCCTCACATTCCTGTCCCATTTTTTGATAGTAGGATTGGAGGAGCGGTATTCCGAGCCTAAGGCAATTTCCAAAAAATAATCAATTTGAGCTTGAGTATAGTTTTTGTTTTCAATTGATTGGAGAGTGGGTTGTGTGCTACTTAGCTCATAATTATTCCCATAAGTGGGTGTTTGATAAGTAGATGGAATCAAAAAACCTAAGAAACTCAGAATAACAGACTTGACGATTGGCAAACAAAAATTACGCATGGTCATCCGTAAAGAAAGTAGATGAATCTATAGAGTTAGGTTGATAAGCGAGGGGGTTTTGGCAGGGTGCATCTCACATTTGTAAATGTTCGTAGGGTGCGTGATAAGACGGGCGAGCCCTTATTTTATCGGTAGCAAGTGTTAGGACAATCCGTCCCGTAACGCACCACCCAAACGGCAAAAATGAGATGCACCCTTTTGGCACAGTGATGATTCGCGATCGCATCACTGTGGAGCGCCGATTACAAAAAAAAACCCCAGCAGTCAGCTGAGGAAAATTATCCAGGAGATTTACTTTGATCACATCCGTTATAACTCTTAAATCCGCCAGGAAATTGACTACATCCGGAAAGATTGATCATGGTTGGGCTCATTAAACCGAAGAAACTCAGAATATATGACTTGACGATGGGCAAACAAAAATTCCCCATGGTCATCCGTATCGAAAGTTGATGAATCTAGAGGTGCGACCCGTGACGAATTAAATTCTTAATGGTAAGAGCGCACCTAAGAGTGAGGTTGTTCACAGGGGGTTTTGGTACAGTGATGATCCGCGATCCCATTACTGTATGTAGAGCGCCGAGCACAATAAAAACCCCCAGCAGTCAGCTGGGGGCAATATCCAGGAGATTTATCTTTACTAAATCCGTTATAACTCTTAAATCCAGGCTGAAATTGACTACATCCGGAAAGATTGGTGATGGTTGGGCTCAAAAAACTGAAGAGACTCAGAAGATATGACTTGAGGATGGGCCAACAAAAATTAGGTCATCCCCTTTGGAATTAATCTAGAGAGTCAGGTTGCTCAGAGGCGGTTTTGGCACAGTTATGATCCGCGATCCCATTACTGTAGAGCGCCGATCACAATAAAAACCCCCAGCAGTCAGCTGGGGGTAATATCCAGGAGATTTACCTTTTTAGGGTAATTATCCAGGAGATTTACTTTGATCACATCCGTTATAACTCTTAAATCCAGCAAGAAATTGACTAGCTCCGGAAAGATTTCATGGTTGGGCTCAAAAAAACCAAGAGACTGAGAATATATGAATTGAGGATGGGCCAACAAAAATTAGGCATGGTCATCCCCTTTGGAATTAATCTAGAGAGTTGGGTTGCTCTATAGCAATAAGCGCGCGGGTATTTACAAATAATGGTGAGGGATAAATGGCTAAAAGCTTTGTAAAACTTGGATTTTATCTTCCGGTCTTGATGCAGTCGCTCACGCCTGCATCAAGACCAGGCTCAAAAATGTAGTTAACGATACTCTTAAGCCTCGAAAACTACTTCTTACCTATTCCCGATTCCCGATTCCCGATTCCCGATTCCCTATTACCTATTACCTATTCCCTGTTCAACACTTCTGAGGCGATCGCATCACTGTGCGACGCGATTACAATAAAAACCCCCAGCAGTAAGCTGGGGGCAATATCCAGGAGATTTACCTTTTTAGGGTAATTATCCAGGAGATTTACTTTGATCACATCCGTTATAACTCTTAAATCCAGCCTGAAATGGACTACATCCGGAAAGATTGCTAAAAGATTGCTCCTTCAAGATTGCTCATTATTGGGATCAAAGATATTACCTGGGAACTGGTGAAGGAGTGATCAGCTAAAGGGGTGATCAGGTAAAGGGATGATCGGATCAGCAGTTATGACCGATGAAGGTAACTGGGGATGACGTGGGCTTGCTGATCTCCATTAAGATAGTAGTGTTATGAACACAATACAAATATTGCTAGAGAACTGGCTATCATAAAAAAAAATTTGGTAGGAAAGCGATGGAAAGCTTAGTCTGCGTTAATCTTGCCGAGTCCTATGAAGACGCGGATAATTTTCCGTGGCAAGATGATAATGGTTTAATTCGATGGTTAGATGGGCTAAACACTCCCACTATTCCTAGTTCAGCTTGGATCAAGATTAGTGCGATCGCAATTGCCCTAACCATCCTCAGTACCGCTGCTAATGCCAGTGCTAAAGTACTTCAAAAAGGCAGCCGTGGAGCACAGGTGACTTCTCTTCAGAGAGAGTTGGCAGCGGCTGGCTTTTATAAAGGTCGGATTACTGGCAACTATGACATGTTAACCCAGTCTTATGTTGCTATCTTTCAGCAAAAGAAGGGACTACCAATAGATGGTGTGGCTGGACCAAAAACCCTAGCAGCGTTATATAAAACTGCTGGTACTGATATTCGTCTACCAACAAACACACAGCTCAAACGCGGTAGTAGAGGAACGGTAGTCAGCGATCTGCAAAAGAAGTTGACAACCTTAGGATTTTTTAATGGTCCGATCACTGGCTATTACGGGCGCATGACCCAAGCAGCGGTAATTAAATTTCAGCGAGCCAAGGGATTACGGGCGGATGGCGTTGCTGGACAAAACACCTTATTCGTAATCAATGGTGGTTCGATCAACAGCGCCACTCAGTTACGGCGAGGTAACAGAGGAACTGCTGTGACCAAACTGCAACAGCGCATGAGGGAGTTGAAAGTCTACAACGGTCCAGTAACGGGATTCTACGGTCGTTTAACTGAAGCAGGGGTCATAAAATTTCAGCGCTTGAGGGGACTACCAGTGACTGGTATTGCTGACTCTCGGACTTTGTCAGACTTAGCCAAAAATCCTAATGATAAGGATAAAGATAAGGATATTCTTACCAACGTGACTGAGTTGCGACCAGGCAGCAATGGCGAATCGGTTACAAAACTTCAAAATCGCCTCAAAGACTTGGGATTCTACAAAGGGCCAATAACGGGATACTATGGTAAATTAACTGAGACTGCAGTCAAAGATTATCAGCTTTCTCGGGAACTGCCAGCAAATGGCATTGCTGACTCTCGTACGTTATCAGCACTACGGGGCAATTCTGGTATTGCTGTTGCTGCTACCATCATTACTCCATTAAAACGAGGTAGTCGTGGCACAAGAGTGAATAGCCTTCAGAATCGCTTGATTTCCCTAGGCTACTATAAAGGATTAAAAGATGGCGTATTTGGACCAGACACAGAGGCAGCCCTGAAGCAATATCAACGGGACAAAGGCTTATTTCCCAATGGAATTGCTGATGCTAGAACCTTTTCATCTCTTGCTCCACGGTAATAGCTGAACGTCTGGTATAATCTCAAAACCTTGACAGCCCTGTCCCCGCCTAACTATAGGACTGTGGGCGGGGTATCCTGCTGAAATTTTTAATTAACCAGGATGCCTACTCAAACCATTGAAATCCTATCAGCTGAAGAACTGCGCCGTACAGTCAATCGTTTGGCATCTCAAGTGATCGAACAAGTGAGTGATTTGTCCAAACTAGCACTGGTGGGTATATATACCAGAGGTGTTCCTTTAGCTCAGTTGCTAGGACGTCAGATTGAAACCCTAGAGCAGGTTAGTGTGCCAGTGGGAGCGTTGGATATCACCTTTTATCGGGATGATCTTGATCGAATTGGTATCCGTACCCCGGCAAAAACAGATATTCCCTTCGATCTTGATCGTAAGATAGTGGTGTTGGTAGATGATGTCATTTATAGAGGACGTACCATTCGTGCTGCTCTAAACGCGGTGCTTGAGTATGGTAGACCCCAAACGATTAAATTATTAGTGCTAGTAGACCGAGGACATCGGGAACTGCCGATTAGTCCAGATTTTACCGGCAAGCTACTCCCCACATCCGCCGAAGAACAGGTAAAGGTTTATCTAAACGATAATGATGGTCGGGATGGAGTGGAATTAATTAAAGTAATTAGCGCCTGAATCGTGATCAGATTGCTCTTATTTTCCAAATTATTATGACCCAAACCCAACAGCGAAAGGCTGACCACATCAGGATTTGTCTGGATGAAGATGTTCAATTTCGTGCCAATACCAATGGACTGGAAAGGTACCGCTTCACTCACTGTTGCTTACCAGAACTAAACCGCAGTGAGATTGACATATCTACTACATTTCTGGGGAAATCCTTGGGAGCACCATTGTTGATTTCTTCTATGACTGGTGGTACTGAACAGGCAAAAACGATTAATTTTCGTCTGGCTGAGGTTGCCCAACATTACAAACTAGGCATGGGGGTTGGTTCTCAGCGAGTAGCTGTGGAAAAACCCGAGGTTGGTCATACCTTTGCGGTGCGCTCCCAAGCTCCAGATATTATCCTATTTGCCAACATCGGTGCGGTTCAGCTGAACTACAGTTATGGACTAGAAGAATGCCAAAAGGTGGTTGACCTGTTAACAGCAGATGCGCTGATTTTGCACATCAATCCCTTGCAGGAGTGCATTCAAGCTAACGGGGATACTAATTTCAAGGGGTTACTTGACAAAATTAATGGTTTATGCAGTAAGTTAACGGTACCAGTGATTGCTAAAGAAGTGGGTAATGGCATCTCAGCCGCTATGGCCCAGAGGTTGCTGGAGGCTGGTGTTACCGCTATTGATGTTGCTGGTGCCGGGGGCACGTCTTGGGCAAAGGTAGAAAGTGAGCGAGGATTAACCGCTCATCAGCGTCGGTTAGGACAGACCTTTGGTGACTGGGGTTTACCAACCGCTGAGTGCATTACCAGTATTCGAGCCATTGCCCCCGACATTCCCTTAATTGCATCTGGGGGATTGCGCAATGGTTTGGATGTGGCAAAAGCGATCGCATTAGGAGCCGATATTGCTGGTCTAGCATTACCATTCCTGCAAGCAGCAGCTGAGTCAGTAGATGCCGTTGATGCCTTAGTGCAACTGTTGATGGCAGAAATCACTACTGCTCTATTCTGCACCGGTAATGCTACGTTGTCTGATCTCAAGCAATCCAACACTTTGAAAAAGTTAGGATAGTGGTAATAGGGAATCGGGAATCGGGAATCGGGAATCGGGAATCGGGAATCGGGAATAGAGAATCGGGAATCGGGAATCGGGAATCGGGAATCGGGAATCGGGAATCGCCCTTAATCCTTAATCCTTAATCCTTAATCCTTAATCCTTGATGCTTAATCCTTAATCCTTAATCCTTAATCCTTAATCCTTTATGCTTAATCATTCATTCTTTATGCTTAATCCTTAATCCTTAATCCTTCATCCTTCATCCTTCATCCTTTACCAAATGCGTCAATTTCTCCAACAAACCTTTGCCAGCCTAGTAGGAAGTCTTGCCGGTTTAATTCTATTTTTTAGTTTAGCTACTAGTGGATTCCTGTTTCTACTGATTGCAGTAGCATCCAAAGATACAGGGCCACAGGTTCAAGATAAATCAGTGCTGGTGTTTGATTTATCGGTCAATATCACCGATACCAATCCTACCTCAAGCACTAGTGAAGTGATTGAAGAGGTGTTATCGGGTCAACAAACCAATATCATCCCTTTGCGCAAGGTGCTCGATACTCTGGATAAGGCAACTAAGGATAAACGCATTGTTGCCCTCTACCTGGATGGATCCGCATCTAAAACTGTTGGCAACACTGGGTTAGCAAATCTCAAGGAGGTAAGGGAGGCTCTGGAGCGTTTCCGAGCTGCTGGGAAAAAAATTATTGCCTATGACGTAGATTTGGGAGAACGGGAATACTATCTTAGCTCAGTTGCGGATACGATAATTCTTAACCCGATGGGAGTTGTGGAAATCAATGGCTTGAACTCTGCCCAACTTTTTCTGACCGGAGCTCTCCAGAAGTATGGTATTGGTGTTCAGGTAGTTCGAGTTGGCAAGTACAAGTCCGCAGTTGAACCGTTCTTGCTCAAACAGCTCAGTCCTGAAAGTCGGGAACAGACTCGAGAATTGTTAGATGATATTTGGGATGAATTTTTGACAGCAGTGGGGAAAAGTCGTGAGATTACTCCCAAGACCTTGCAAGCGATCGCTAATACTAAAGGGATGTTGATCGCATCAGAGGCCAAAACTCAAGGTTTGGTGGATCAAGTTGGATACTTCGATGAGGTGATTGCTACTCTCAAGGAGCTTACTGGAGAAAAGGAAAAGGATAAATCGTTCCGGAAAATTAAGCTGGCTACTTACGCTAGAGCGAAAAGTCCTTACTCTAAAAATCGCAAGTCTAAGCATAAAATTGCCGTAGTTTATGCTGAGGGTAGCATTGTTGACGGTCAGGGAAATCTTGAGCAAGTGGGCGGTGAACGCTTTGCTAAACAGCTGCGCGAGCTACGGCTGGATAAAGATATTAAAGCAGTAGTGCTCAGGGTTAATAGTCCTGGTGGCAGTGCTACAGCCTCTGAGATTATTCAACGGGAAGTGCGACTTATCCGTCAAGAAAAGCCAGTGATTGTGTCTATGGGCAATGTGGCAGCTTCTGGTGGCTACTGGATTTCTACCTATAGCGACCGAATTTTTGCTGAGCCAAATACTATCACTGGTTCTATTGGTGTCTTTGGTGTACTTTTTAATATCCAAGAATTAGCTAACAACAATGGTCTGACGTGGGACATTGTACAAACAGCTTCTTTAGCCGATATTCAAAGTACTGTCCGTCCCAAAACAGACCAAGAGTTGGCAATCTACCAAACCATGGTTAATCAGATTTATGACCAGTTCATTGACAAAGTAGCAGAGTCACGTAAATTGCCTAAGGGCAAGGTTAAAGACATTGCTCAGGGACGGGTTTGGTCAGGTATAGACGCCAAGGAGATAGGTTTAGTTGATGAGATTGGGGGTATTAATCATGCTATTGAGTATGCCGCTAAGCAAGCTAAGTTAAAGGATGATTGGAAAGTAGAAGAGTATCCAAAAATTCCTAGTTTCGAGGAAAGGATTCTGGAAACGCTGACTAATGATGTGAGGGTCACAAGCCGACAATTACCTGAGCCACTCACTACAGAATTGCTGAAGCTAAAAGATGATTTGGCAATTTTAACAACCTTGAATGACCCGAAGGGGATTTATTCTATTTTGCCGTTTAACTGGCGAGTTGATTAAGGGTTCCATAGCGCAGCCAAAAGGCCAAGGTTGTCTGTCATAATGCAGAATGTAGAATGCAGAATGTAGAATGTAGAATTCCCAATTCTACATTCTACATTCTTAATTCAAAAATGTTGTTCGCCTTTGGCGATTCGGTGTAGGGTAGGGTTAAATCTGAATTACACTATTTGCCCGATTCCCGATTCCCGATTCCCGATTCCCGATTCCCGATTCCCGATTCCCGATTCCCGATTCCCTCTTAAAACCGATACTTGCGAATCTGCTGTTGAGAATCCTTACTTACCAGTGCCCAGATTCCGATTGGTAAAGCATTCCCTTGAGCATCCACCTTAATTTCCATCACAATTGGTGGTGGTGATATCGGTAGGTTAGAGTTCTCTTGCCTAGCACTATTTAATTCTTCATTAATTTGTTCCCGTTGGTCTTCTGGCATATAGTAAGTTTCCAATCCGTACTCAATCGAACCATAGTTAGCAACACCTTTGATGGGAATCTGATTAGCTGGTAGTCGGGAAGGGAATTTGGCACTTAAGCCTACTGGTTTCCAGGCTCTTGGTAGTTTAGTTGAGTTGGATGAGTCTGGTGCTTCTAAAATTACGTAAAAACGGGTACCAGGCTTGATAAAGGTTACCTTGTTGCCATTAGGTTGTTCCTTGGGCAATTTTTTCCAGCCAGGAAGATTGCGTAAGTTGTCCTGATTAGAAATGTCGTATCTTAGAGTTTGGGAATAGCCTCGCAAAAGTTCATAAGGGTCTACTGGCGCTGTCTGAAGGATGACAGTTTTCCCAGTCAGTGTAGTGTAAATTGCCTGGGTGGGAACAGTAATAATTAGTGCGGTTTGAAATAAAAGAGGTACCCAGAATCGCCAGCTTGGTATAGGACGGGAATACTCAGAATTAATGCTCATAGGTCATAATTTATAATTCATAATTGTAAGCATTCAGCTATCAGCCCTTAGCGGTCAGCTTAAAACAAGCTATCCGGCTGACGAGGTCAACAGACTCAAAGCCAAAGACTATGAATTCTTGGCCGAAAGGCCAGGGAAGTTAGATTAAACGAATGGTTACCTCTTTCATTCAAAAGCTGTTCGCGTGTAAGCATTCAGCGGTCAGCCATCAGCGGTCAGCAGTCAGCCGTCAACCGTGAGCTTTTGGCTCACGCTACTTGAGGTGCTTATTTTATTCAAAAGTCTCATAGCGTGGCCATAGACTGATAGCTGATAGCTGATAGCTGATAGCTGATAGCTGATAGCTGATAGCTGAATGCTGACGGCTGAATGCTTATTCATAATTCATAATTCAGACTTCAGATAGCGCTCAAACCATAGTCCAGCACCAATAATACCTAGCCCACAGAGGAATAAGACTATGGATTTGACTAACAAAGCAGTATCGTACTCCAGCATCCGGGTCAAAATTTGCAGCGTCAGTAGCACCATGCCACCCCAAAATAAACCTCGTTTCCCCTCTGCTAGTCCGGCGCGGATTAAACCGATGTCGATTAGGAATAAAAGCAGATTGAAGATGAATACCGCTATGATGGGTAGAATACCAATACTGAGATGCCAATAGGGAACTAGGGCGCTGATCACAATCATAATAGCCACACCCTTAGTGATTGAGTCCACTCGACGCAACAGTCTGCTCCATGCCCAGATCGTTAAGCTACCTAAAATGAGACTATCAATCACCGCAGGTTCCAGGAGTATTGAGGTTACCTCAACTAGCGGTTTGACTGATGGTGAACTATCCCATAACACGTGGAAAGACAAAAAATAAAATGATAGGCTGAGGAAGGTGATCCCAAGGGTGCGGGCTGTGCTATTAAATTCCTGGAGGTTGGGCTGAATTCTTCCCAGGAAACCCCCGTATGACCATAACAAGGCTGGTGGTAGAGCGCATGCGATCGCAGCAATCCAACCGGGATAAGGCCATAGCTCGAAGTTGATCAAGTTCCATTCCAGGGCAGCAACTACTGCGATCGCACTTAAGCGAAACATCCATCGTGAACGACACCAGTAAGCCAAGGGAATAAACAGTAAACCCGCAAACACTGGCATATGTTGTATGATTAGCCTTAGCCAAGACAACTCTGTGATTGCCAAAAATTCTGGCTGGGAGATTCCTCGCACATACCCTAACCCAATCAAGACCATTGCCAGCATTCCTAATAGGGTCAAGCGTAGGCTATAAGCCATGGCTAAGACTCCTAATCCCCAAATCAGGTATAACTGATAGAGTGGTCCACTTTGGTGGAACATTTGGGACATCAGTGCTATATTGGCTCCTAAAGTCAGGGCTCCTAAAACTAATAAACCCTGTCCCAAACGGCAATGCCTACCTTGGGTTGGGTCTCGCCATAGATAGAAGCCAGCAATGTTGATCCCGAAGAAGACACTCAGAAGCAAGGTCACTTTCAACCACCGAGACCAGGCTTGCCAGTTGGCTGCCACAAAGGTGATCATGCCCAAGCCTAAGAGAAGACTGCCTAGTACCAGCAAAATTACGACGAATCGATTACGGGCCGCTACTTCCAGGTCACTAAATTGATAGCGTTCCGCTAATTGAGCGTATAGGCCAGCATCAATCAACCCTTCTGTTTGCCATTGTTGTGCTTCTTGACGTAACTGGTGACGAAATTTATCGGAAGGCATCACAACCTATTTTTTAGAGCTTAAGACTTTCATCTGGGAATATACAATGTTATAATCACTAACCGACTGAATGTTTGATTATCTCCATGATATGGTGTAAACATTCTGTAATAATTAGATTAGAGTAAGTAAAAAACTGTTAACTAGAATCGGAGCTAATGGTAAACCAGAGGTCAACGTGTGGGTCGTAGTAGCTCCGATCATGTGGTATATAGGAGTTTTGATTTTACTACATCCGTCTGTTCAGTTGAGGTTGGTAAGGTACGTCAGAAGATTGTCTAGACGTGGCAAGTGTTCGTCCCTCAAATTTATCCTTATCCACCCTAGTGACTGGTGTCAACAATTTTTTCCTTTTTTTGTTATAGCCCGGAGGTATCTCTAAATGTCCATTCGTCTGTACATAGGTAACTTACCTAAAGAAGAAGTAAACCGTGATGAGCTGCAAGCTATTTTTGCTGAAGCCGGTGACAACTTTACCACAAAAGTGATTAAAGATCGTAAAACTGGTAAATGTCGGGGCTTCGGCTTCGTCACGGTGGCAACGGATGAGGAGGCTGATCAATTCATTGAAAAGTTCAATGGTCTTATGTTCAAGGATACTGCCTTGAAAATTGAAAAAGCCCTGCCACGATCCAAGAATGTAGAGAAAGAACCATCTAAGGAGAAAGAAAAACCCAATCAAGCATCAACCTCATCTACCAGCAACAATCCTCCCCCTCGCCGTAACAACAACAAGAATAAGTCTAATAAGCGTAAGCATCAACAGACTACATCTGACCCCGCTGGAATTCAACCCGATCCCCGTTGGGCTAATGAATTGGCAAAGCTGAAAGAAATGTTATCGGCTCAAACTACTAACTCTTAATTTTGAGTGAGATTAGCCCTACGCCATACCCGTCAGGGAGGCGTGGGCTTATTGCTCTGTAAAGCTTCAGGCTTTCGACGCAATTTTTTAATAAAAGATCTAATCACCAAGCGCCTGGGTTATACCAGTCTGCTGATAGTACTACTTTAATATCGATATCTGACTCATTCTGCCAGACAGAGAGTCTTTTCTTTTTTTTGGTTCATGTACACTGGCAAATCCCGATAGGTTTATGGTCATTTAAAAGGGAGGTTACAACCAGATCCCGATAGCTTACCAATACCAAACAAATTCAAGCCAACGAAACAGCAAACTATTGAGCTTGATAGATAGCTGTTAATGTTGTGTGTCCACTACCAACTACCTATTAGCTTAACCCTTGCCGATTAAAAGTCTGGCAAGCTCAGGTAATTTTGCATCCTCTGTTACCTGATGGATTTACAATTGTCAGTTGTGAACTAAAACTTACGTTTTAACCACTAACCACTAACCACTAATCACTAACGTTGTTATGAGTGCAGAAATTGACCCCATTAAGTTAATGAAACAGGAAGTTGGCAAAGCAGCTGCCAAGCGGGTGCAGTCGGGAATGATTGTGGGGCTAGGCACTGGTTCAACAACTGCCTATGCAATTCAGTTTTTAGGCGATCGCTTAAACTCTGGAGAGATTAAGGATATTGTAGGCATCCCCACCTCTTTCCAGGCAGAAGTCTTGGCGAAACAGTACGGCATTCCCTTGACTACCCTTGATGCAGTGGATCACATTGATGTAGCGATTGATGGTGCTGACGAAGTCGATCCCCAGAAAAATTTGATTAAGGGGGGTGGCGCTGCCCACACCCGTGAGAAAATTGTAGATTCCCTGGCCAAACAATTTATCGTAGTAGTCGATAGCACTAAAATAGTTGAACACTTGGGGTCTACCTTCCTATTACCTGTAGAAGTTATCCCGATGGCAATCACACCAGTTATGAATGCCATTGAAAAGCTAGGGGGTAAACCGGAACTCCGCATGGGGGTCAAAAAAGCTGGACCAGTGATTACGGATCAGGGGAATATGGTCGTTGATGTTAAATTTGACGCCATTGATAACCCAGCTGAGCTAGAAAAAACTATCAATAATATTCCTGGTGTTCTGGAAAATGGTTTATTTGTTGGGGTTACCGATCTGGTTCTAGTTGGAGAAGTTAAGGATGGTCAGACCGTGATCCGGGAAATTTAACACGTCCAGCGCTAGAGCTTCATGGTGCCGTGGGATTCTTGCTTGATAGAAATACTCTTGATAGAAATACTCAGATATTTCTCCCAAGCCAAGGCAATTAACTGTATCTCCCACGGCTTGACTAATTTTCCCGCTAAAGAGTAGTTGATTAGACTTTGTCGAGCTTAGCCACCAGCAGCAAAGGTGAGCATGATCACTGCTGAAAGCAACATACCAGGACTTAGTAACAGAACTAACATCAAAAAATCATGGGATTCCATAATCGTAAACTCTCCTAACTGCTTCTTTACTAAGTTAACCTGCTACAAAGGCTAATCCCGGAAAATCAAGAATTTATCAAGAATTCTTCAGCGGTCAGCGGTCAGCGGTCAGCAGTCAGCGGTCAGCGGTCAGCTTCAAAAAAACCTCGTTCGCACAGCGAGGCTTGTTATTAATCTATTTTTGTGCTAATCCGGAAAAAATGGATTACATACTGAACTATAGCATTTCTGAAAATGCTATAGCTAAAATCAGCAACGCCATAGCTTTAGTATAAATGCTCTTTATATAGCAATTCTCTATGCCATGAGGTACAAAAGGATCCCCCTAAATCCCCCTTGATAAGGGGGACTTTGAGGTTGATAAGCGTACCTCATTCCTAGAAAAGCTATAAGTGACATGCTCCCAACAAATCAGGTTAGAATACCTTGCAATTTAAGTTTGAAACCGGGAAGCACTGCTTCTCCAGATAACTCGTTGGGATTATCTATAATCTCAGTTTTTTGTCCTGAGCGATAGATTTCAACCCGTTGATTCTGAGGGTCAATTAGCCACCCCAAGCGCAAATCATTGTCAATGTATTCTTGCATTTTTGCCCGTAGCTCCTTCAGACTGTCAGACTTTGATCGCAACTCAATTACGAAATTAGGACAGATTTTAGGAAAGGTTTGTTTTTGTTCCTCGGTGAGTGCATCCCAACGGTGACGTGACACCCAAGAGCTATCAGGAGAACGATTGGAGCCATTGGGAAGTTCAAATCCGGTAGATGAGTCAAATGCTTCTCCTTTTTCTGGATTTTCCTCATACCAATTTCCCAACTGCCTGGTAATACTTAGATTTCTTTTACCGGTTTCCCATCCTGTTGGTGGATTCACAATCAATTTTCCCTCGGCAGTTCTTTCTAATCTCAGGTCTCGGTTAGCATTGGCTAATTGTTCAAACTGTTGGTGACTGACGTTGAGGTCCAAAGATGGTGGAACTATTAGCTTGAGTAGGGGATATAGTTTACTTGACATAACCGTTAATCCTTGGAATTGAGATATAACGAGAGAGCAGAAGATAAAGAACTCACGTCGGTTAATTTTACTGGGATTATGGGGAGTTTATCTAAGTCGCGTTCGCTTTTAGCGGAAGCTTAGCTTCATCGCCTTTGGCGTGGCCTACGGCCAATCGCTTAATGGATAATTGAGCAGGGAAAACAAAGGTTGGGCAATCTGCGAACATTTATCTTGCTGTTCATTCTTGTCCTGATTCAAAAATTTTATCGACGATCTCCTGCCCAAGATGCCACATCATCCTCCGACCAAGGCAATGGTGGATTGCTGCTATAGTCAATAAAAGACTCGTAGCCTAACTGGTCATAAAGCTGATCCACCAATGTCTGTAATTCTACCACTGGTTCCGTATCCCCAGGAAGAAGGGGAAGCTGAAAAGAGGGAATGCGATCGCTTAAATTAAAAAGGTACAAGTCAGCAGTGGGACGGGTATTAGAACGACTGACTAAAATCCGATAATGACTCGGATTACTGGTGTTAGAAACAGGCAGGGGTTCCCCATCTCGCAACAGGTCAATTTCGACCAAATGAGTCATACTCTCGAATATCTGCTGCCGTTTGGCTTCGTATTTCTGACGACCTTCTCCTCGTTTATTGGCAGGGGAGATAACTTCAATCGCTGTCACCACTTCCTTAGTGGCTACATCTTTAACCTCGATGTAGGATTGTCGGACTTCTTCTCGTAAAGGAACAGCTACCTTAATCGGTTGAACTGACGGTTCAGATACCGCAACTGCTGTAGCCATTGCGGCTGAAGCATCTCGGCTTTGTTGAACCGTAACATCGGGTCTACCAATAGCAATCTTGGTTGAGCCAGCAATCTTATAAACCCATTTATCCGTGACTACCCGATATTTAGGTAGCAGTTTGGGAATTAATGCTCTAGCCAAAGCCGCCACCAATTGGTTGTGGAAATCCGACCAATATTCCGGTTGTTCAAGGTAGGGATTCATCCCTGGAAATGGGTTAGTCATATAGCATTTTGATTTGAGTTGTAAACATACTTCCTTAGAGCTGATTCGTAAACTCGCACTAAACCTTGTATGATAAGGCTTGCGCTAAAATAGAACAATTGAACTATTTAATACCGAAAAGACAATCATAGCAAGGCTTTCAGACTTCTTAAGATTTACTTTACGAATCAGCTCTAAGGGGGCCTTGCCCCAAACCAACTATCAGCTGATATGGCTGAGAAAAGTACCGAGTAAATTCCAGAATCTTTTCCCTAGCCAAGCAGATAAAACTCCACAGTAAATGGAGAAGCCTATGCTTAAAAGCATTATTGTATTCAAAGATATCTCTACATGCCAAAGCCATCGATAGATAGACATGATAGCGATGCCCGCCAGTAATCCGGCAGCCGCACCTGCTGCCGTCTGAGTTAATACTTGTCTTGCAGTACGTTGAGTCGTTTCTGTTTCCATAACTAGAGGCTCCTCGTTAGTATTGTTTAAATCCTGCAGGGGACACACAGGAGTGTGCCCCCAATCTCAATCTATTAAATTAATTCACCTTGGATGCAATCAATTCCTGACCCGCTTGATAAAGTGTTAGTCCGTCAACCGTTTCATCTGCTGACAAATTGAATTGAATGGTGATATCTGCAACCTGAGCCAAGAATTTAGTTTCTGAAACAGGATAAAGGCTAAACGCTTCCTGCCCTGTGGCTTGGGCGAGTAGTTGTTGTTCCTCGACTCGAATAGCGATCTCCATATTAGGGAGTAACTGGTAGGTTCCCACATAGCGGTTGTAAATTGCTGGGTCAAGCTCAACAATCTCAGGCTCACCGGATTCATTAACTGTGACAGTGTCAATATCAACGGTTAATTTTTCTAGTTGAGCCTGTACGTCTGAAGACATCTCAGCCTGGTAACGTCCGCCTAAATGTTCAGCTAAAAACTTCTCTAATCCAGCGGTCATGGCCAGCGAGTTGATCTCCTTACGGAAACCATGGCCTTCATCGGGGGCAATCAGATATTCCACCGGTCGGCCATTGTCTCGTAATGCGGCCACAATTTGGTCTGACTCCGCTTGCTTAACTCGGGGATCGTTGGCTCCCTGAACCACCATCAGCGGGGCCTGAATTTGGTCGGCGGAAAACAGGGGTGACTGGGCTTCTAGACGGGTGCGATCGCTCGGATCATCTGGATCTCCCAGCCGCAGAGCAAAGGTAGCCTTCATCGATTCCCAATAGGGGGGAATTGACTTGAGCAAGGTAATCAGGTTCGATGGCCCCACATTGGATACGCCAACGGCATAGATATCTGGTGTAAATGCCAAACCAGCTAGGGTGGCATAGCCTCCATAGGAGCCACCAAAAATTCCCACACGCTCGGGATCGGCAATCCCTGCATCAATCAGATACTGCACGCCATCCGTCAGGTCATGCTGCATCGCACCCGTGCCCCATTCGTTGTTACCGGCATTGAGAAAGGCTTTACCATAGCCAGTAGACCCTCTAAAGTTGGGTTGGAGAACGGCGTAACCGCGATTAGCGAGAAACTGGGTAAACGGCCTGTACCCCCACATATCTCGTCCCCAAGGTCCACCGTGGGGCATGACAATCACCGGTAGCTTGACTGGGTTTACCCCCTGGGGCAGGGTCAGATAGGCTGGAATCTCTAGACCATCACGGGCTGTATAGCGGATCGGCTGCATGGTGGCCAAATGTTCCCTGGGCAGCTCTGGCCGATCATCGTAGAGTTTTTCCAGGGTTTGAGTACTACGATCAAATAGATAAGTAGACCCAGGATTCACATCGCTCCGGGTTCTAATCAACGCAAAGCGATCATCGATAGTAAGGGATTGCAACACAATATCAACGTCGGGCAGCTGTTGTTTCAGAAAGGCTAGATCAGCCGCTATCTTGTCGTTTTGAGGATAGATGCGGATGCGATCGCCAACATAGGAGGTAGCAATCAACTCATCAGTCGCTTCTGAAAACACTGCACGGCCAAAATCCACCTGGTTTTCAGGATCAACTTCCACGACCTGACTCTGCTGGCTTTCGAGATTAAGCAGCTTTAACTGCATTAAATTCCCATCCCGATTGCTGATCAGATACACCCGTTGGCCATCTTTATGAAAGCGAATGGGGACACAGGTTTCTTCAATTCGACAGGTGTAAACAGGTGTTAATCCATCTTGTTGCACCGCCAGAATCTCATGCCCCCCTTCCAGGGTTTGGCGATAGCCGATGCGCACATTACCGTCTAAATCGGTTGTCCAGAGGGCAATATTCTCGTCATTTTGAATCAGCAGCGTCCGCTCGCCTGTTGTCAAATCCAAACGATAGACATCATGAAACTGGGGATTGCGTTCGTTAAGACCGATAATGATGTGGTTCGGAGTCCGTTTAGGAACGCTATAGATCATGGCCGTAATCCCCTCTACAGGGGTTAAATCGCGGGTTACCGGGCTAGTCTCACCTAAAGATTTAGCTTCAACCGCATAAATGTGAAAATTCTCATTGCCCCCTTTATCCTGGCCGTAGAGAATGTAACGACCATCGGCGCTCCAAAAGTAAATCATGATCGGGCTTTCAGCATCAGCCGTGACTGGACGAGCAGCTTCCATCGGTTCATCGATGCCCTTAACCCACACATTGATCACGCCGTCTAGAGGTTTTTGAAAGGCCAGAAACTTACCGTCGGGGGAAAGCTGGGCACCCGTAATCTCTGGATCGCCAAAGAATAGTTCCCGCTGAAGTAACGGTGCTACAGCGGTATGACTTTTAGCAGCGCTAGCAGTTTTTGCCGTTAGCGGCAGCGGTGGATTGCCAAGGCAACCCATCAAACTAATAGAAATCATCAAACCTGCACCAAATTGAAATTGTTTCATGACAAACCGTATCCTCTGAATAGTGGCGTTGCTTAATAATGGAATGATTTTAAGAGTAAGGTGGAATAGGCATCAGGCGTGGAACTGGCATCTTGTGTAGAACTGGCATCTTGGTAGAACTGGCATCTTGCCAGTTTCAATATATTTTCGGGCGGGCAGGATGCCCACTCTACTCCTATTCATTCAAAGATTCAGCAATGCCTGAATAGTTGCTTATAATTCAATATTAAACAGGCCATTTCAAACTGACTATAGCGAAAGGTCATATGGATACATGACGTTTGTCATGGAAATTTATCCATAAGTTTCATAAGCTGTAGAAGCAGTCATAAGCATTAGGTAAGCTGATGTCAGCTCGGACAACTCCTCAGGTTTCCACCATTAATCCTTCAATTCCCAAAATCCTGCGTTATGTGGAATGGGCATGTTTGGTGATGGTGACCCTGATACTGCTGTTTTTCATCCTGAATAAATCATTGTCCTATGAGGCCAAGGGCGGTGACTACCTAATAAACTTCTTCGTATTGGGAGTTTTGGCCATTCTGAGCTTCTTCTTTCCAATCCGTCGCCCCATGTGGCAGCGACGAGCCTATATCTTTGCCGAAATTGCCTGTCTGTTGCTGACACGTATCTTTAGTCATGTAGGTCTGGATCTCCTTCTCTTTCTATACTTCGCCAAAAGCTGTTTTCTGTTGCGTCGTCGGGACGTGATCATCACGGTTGTTTTAGCCGGTATTGCCTGGCATGTAGGTTTTGCGTGGCAGTTAACGAATGATTTACTAACTGATCTCTCAAAACCGATTGCAGAGCAGCAAGCTCGCTTAGAAAAAAACCTACAAACCTTTCAAGAGGCTCCCCAAGTATTTCTTGCGGGTATTGTTCTCAATAACCTTGTGAACTATATTTCCCTGAGCGTACCGATTATTCTGCTCTGTTTAACCTTGGTGGCTGAGTACAGGAGTCGTCAGCGAGCAATCGCCTTGACTCAGGAAGTTGAATTGCTAGCCGCAGATTTAGAACGCACCCGCATTGCTCGCGATATTCATGATTCATTGGGGCATACTTTGACCTCCCTTGATGTGCAGCTAGAATTAGCACAACGACTCTACGAACGAAACTCTAATAAGCTTCAACCAGCGTTAGAGACGGCCAAACTGCTGGCCAGCCAATCCTTACAAGAAGTGCGTCGGGCAGTGAGCACCATGCGAGAAGAGACCTTTGACCTGAATACAGCGCTGCCACAGCTGCTGGAATCTTTTACATCCAACCCCTCCATAAAGGTTAAAAGCAAAATAGATTTGCCCCAGCTGCCGTTACAAACCAATCATCAGCTTTACTGTGTGGTTAAGGAAGGATTGGAAAATATCCGCAAACACAGTCAAGCCCAGGTTATTCACCTCCGGGGATATGCTTCTGCTGATGCGGTTATCCTTGAACTAAAGGACGACGGTATTGGCTTTGATATTGCTAAACCCACCCAGGGTTTTGGCCTCAGGGGTATGCAGGAGAGAGTTCAGCTGATAGGTGGATCGATACAATTAGATAGCACACCGGGACAAGGCACCTCTATTCAGATTAGGATACCACGATGATTCGACTTCTATTGGCTGATGATCAACCCATCTTTCGTCAGGGACTGGCGGCACTGTTGTCCCTGGAGGATGATCTCGAGGTGGTGGGTGAAGCCAATCACGGTGAAGAAGCCATTGCCCTCACCCAGAGGTTACAGCCTGACATTATCTTGATGGATGTGCGGATGCCCATCTGCGATGGCGTGCAAGCAACCCGAGAAATCCATACCCGCTACCCCTGGATTCGGATTCTAGTCTTAACTACCTTTGACAATGATGACTATGTGTTCCAGTCTCTTCAGGCTGGGGCGTTGGGCTATTTGCTTAAAAGCACTCCAGCACCTAAGGTGGCAGGGGCCATTCGCAGTCTGTATCAGGGATACAGCCAATTAGGTCCTACCATCGCTCCGAAGGTGTTTTCTCAACTGAATAATACCCAACCTGAACGGGAAAAAACAGATTATCATGCTCAATTCAATCAGCGGGAACTAGAGATCCTGAAGCTGTTGGGACAAGGTAAAAGCAATCGAGAAATTGCAGCCGCCCTTAATCTGACCGAAGGCACGATTAAAAATCATCTAACTAATATTTTCTGTGAGTTGGATGTTCGCGATCGCACCCAGGCTGCCCTCTGGGCTCATCAGCATCTTTAATGTGCATGATATTAAACTATTTTATCACTATTTTATCTGGAAAATCATCATAGCAGAGCTTTTTTGGTAAAAACTAAACTGCAAGAACCAAACCACCGGATGATTCCCTGATTTCGACGTAATAAAACTATTATTTAGTATAGCATATTCAGTATATATTAGGATGTTAAATAAACAGCAATATTAACTCCAAATACGAAAATATTAGATATTTATTTGTGATTTTTTAAATCGATTATTAATCGAAAAGTAATAATGTTTTATTTGATTTGAATCAGGATAATAGGGGGCAAATAGTAAGGTGCGCGCCTAGGGAACGCCTGAGGGGGTGACAACAAGGCTAAAAACTAGACAGGGTATGGGGTGACCGGGTGTGGGGTGTGGGGAAAATAGAAGCGATGCAGCGCGGTCTTGGGGAGGCAGTGCGGTCTTGGGGGTTCCCCCCATGAGCAACTGCCGTGGTTTCCCCCACTCGCGCTTTGCATCAAGACAGCGAATTTGGAGTGAGCCATTGGATAACAATCGCTCCGAAACCTGATTTAACCGTCCCGTCGCCACTCCGCCAGCTCCTGATCTTCCCCTACACCCATCACCCCACACCCGGTCACCCCGTAAAGCTTTTAAGGCTGTTTGTCACCCCGTCAGAGGGAACGCGCACCTGAAGTTCACAACCGGCTGATTCAACTAATTCTCAAATTTTTTCTCCTCTCTTAGTGCGCGTTCCCTAGGCGTTCGCGGAGCGGGGACCTAGGAGTTGGAAACGTCCCGCCTTGTCGCACCGCTATGTAAACTAGCTTGTCTGGCTTATTTTTATAAATTTGTTCTAGAAACTATTGCCTTTTTTATTCATCCATTTCTCGATAACCGTAAATTTTTTTTATCGGGTATAACCGATTTTTTTAAAGGCTTTACCTATAGTTTTATCACTAATCTTTTATGACCATGCTTCTGCCATTTTATTCTGATTTGATCTACCATGAGATTGCACAAATTACCTAAATCTATCTAAATCAGCTATTTTCGGATTATATCCCTTTTGATAACCCTATTTTGGGCTATAATATGTTTAATTTATCTTTTTTAACCAGATATTAATTGTATTTATGCTTTTTTGCAATAAACGAATATAGCGTTTCTCATAGCTATGAGGTACACATTATTTTTTCCCTCTTCCCTCTTCCCTCTTCCCTCTTCCCTCTTCCCTCTTCCCTCTTCATTCTTCCCTGCTCCCTGCTCCCTGCTCCCTGCTCCCTAAAAACCAGAGATTTGTACCTCATGGGTATAAGACTTGCTATAGCTTGAGTTTTTCCCATGCCATCGTCGATAGCACTAATCACTTTTTTTCTTAAATCGTAACTGTAAGGAACTGGCATTTGATTAATTGATTAACAATACTTTACTTTATGACTAGTATGTACTAAGCTTTCCTTTGACTGCTATAACTATAGGATTAATAGACAAAGATAACAGGGAATAGTAGTCAAGATATCCGAGGATTTTTTGGTGTTATGATAAAGCGATGCAGCGCTTTTGCAATTAGGCAAAATTCCGGATAAAATTCCCACACTTCCCGCGCCCGGGTTCCACACTTCCCACACTTCCAATCTTTTTTACAAATATTTAGATGCACCTATTGCTATATAGTATAGATGCACCATTATTGTTAACCCAATTACAACAACGTCACATGGTACCTAAATCTCTCAGAAGTCTATGGGCTTTTCTGCTGAGCGCGGTTTTGATAATTCCTGCCGTGATGCTCTTCCCCGCTCCAAGCCAAGCCATGGTTAACGCTGAAAGCGAGAGCATACAAAATGTAGACAAACCCCAAGTAGCACCAATCAATGCCAATGTTCAACTAATTACTACAGCAGCGGGCAATGGAGCAGACACCTTTATCCGAGGTGGTTCCTACTCTAGTAAGAACAATGGAACAAACGGTAAATTAGTCGTCAAGCTTGATAACACCGTCTCTTATATCCGCAAAACTTACCTCCGATTTGATCTCAGTGAGCTGAATGATGGTATTGATGATGTGAGCCTGAATTTGAGTACGATAAACCTTCCCAACACCAAAGGATCTATTGAGTTTTATGGCTTGAATGATGGAGTAGAGGAAAATTGGTCTGAAACCAAAACCACTTGGAATAACGCGCCGGGTAATGATACTTGCTCTACCAATTTATTTCTCTCAAACCAAACAACTTACTTAGGGAAACTCCCTGCAGCTTCTATAGCGACAGGAGATTCTTTTAGCTTTAACTCACCTGAGTTACTAGATTTCATCAAAGGTGATACTGATCACATAGTGACTATTCTGATTAATCGTGCAGAATATAAAGCCCCAGATGCCTATATCGTTTTTGCGTCTAAAGAAAGCACTGAGTATAGCCCTCCTACACTAATGGCTACTCTGAAACCTGCTGTTCAAAGCAACCCTGAAACTGATACAGCCAATCTTTTTGAGCTTCCCGATTGTGTGAATTCCGATTGTAACTGCTCGGATTTTAAGACTCAGGAAGAGGCACAGGCTGTGTTTAACTACTTTGGGGATGATCGTTTCCGTCTAGATGGGAACAAAGATGGTCTTGCTTGCACAAGTCTGCCCCATGCCAAAGCTCCATAACCTTTATTCCTCCACGACTTACCAATGTTCTAGATCGCTCTTATAGCACTACGCATTCAGGTGTTTGAGATTAATATAAGCAGCAAAAGCTATCGCTGTTAACTTTTGCCTGTTGCCTGTTGCCAATGCCATTGCGCGTAGCGCTATATTGAAACCAATCCCAATTCTCAGCAGGAGGATTGGGTTTAGCCTCACATTCCGCACTTCAAAGTAAGTACCTAGGCACAAGTGAACTACCTACACTGACCCGTTGGGTACAGTGTAGGCTTCCAGCTTGGCCTTTGGCCACGCTACGCGAACACGGAAGAATGCCTTAGCTTAGACGGACGCCCTCGCTTTGGTCTTACTTCTTCTCCACTGGCGTTGACCTCCCCCGTCCCAGAGGAGGATAGCATTCTGATCCCTTCTGCTCTAATATTCTTAGCTGCATTACCATCCCTATCGTGATGAGTGCCACAGCTTGGACAAATCCAAGACCTTACATCTAGCGGCAACTCTTTGATTAGGTAATGGCAATTAGAGCAGGTTTTGGAACTGGGGAACCACCGATCTATCTCGACCAGTACTTTTCCTTCTTTTTCGCATTTATAAGAAAGGAAATTTACAAAGGTTCCCCAACTCAGATCAAATATTGCTTTAGCTAATTTGTGGTTACGTTCGCGAAGCGTGCGCGTAGCGCACAGCATGCCCTTGACGTTTAGGTTTTCGACTACCACTACCTGGTTTTGATCTACAATCTTTCTAGATAGCTTGTGCAGGTAGTCTTGACGGACATTTCCAATACGTTCATATACCTTAGCTACAATCTTACGTGCTTTTATGCGACCATTACTACCCTTCTTTTTTCGGGCTGCAATGCGTTGTTTTTTACCTAGCTTTTTTTCGTATTTAGCTAAGTGCTTGGGATTGCTGAATTTAGAAGTCTTATCGCCATCGTAGGTGATCGCAAAATCCTTGATACCCAAGTCAATGCCAATAACTCTTCCGTCCTTAGAAGGCTTTAATTCCTTGGAATCGTACTCCATCAAAACAGAGGCATAATACTTACCAGAAGGATCTTTGCTAACCGTTACAGTCTTGATTGTTCCATCTAGTGGACGGTGAATTACTGCTTTAACAAATCCTAATTTTCCGGGAAATTTAAGACAGTCACCTACTTGCTTGACTTTCTGGGGGTACTGAATTGATTGGCGATGATGATATGACTTAAATCTAGGATATTTCGCCCTACCTTGGCCTATGGCCACGCTTCGCGAACAAAAAAGTTCTGATATGCACGGCTAATATTGAGACTCACGGCTTGCAGTACCTGGGAGTAGCACTCCTTTAGCCATTCAGTCTCTTTCTCTTTTTTGAGTTTTGGCAGCATAGAGTTGAGTGCAGATTGCTTTAGTCCTTTGCCAGTTTCTTTGTAAGTCTCTATGCAGTGATTTAACGCATAATTCCACCACCAGCGAGCACATCCAAAATGCTGAGCTAATATTTGAACTTGCTCTTTTGTCGGATAGATTCTGACTTTGACGGCTTTATGTTTCATCGCACTCAACTCTTTTATCGACCTTGTTACTATCATATATATAATACAGTAACACGTCAAGACATCGAAAAACTTTTCGCTTATCCTGTCCGTGCTTTCAACAAACACGCTAACCCTACGGGTATAGCGTGGGACTTCCCGCACGGCTAGTTAATGGGGTTGCCTACTTATGCGATCGCACCCAACTGTTTCAGAGTTGCTTTCTGTGCCTCAGTTAATCCTGTCACTCCAGTGATATTCATGGCTTCGTAGAGTCTCGGAGCTCTGAGAATTTTCAGGCACTTCCCCGTCTTAGTGTCCCAAAGCCTCACGGTTTGGTCTTGAGAGCCACTAGCTATAATTTGACCATCCCCACTAAAGGCAACAGAAGAGACCAGATGGGTATGTCCGGTGCAAGTGTGGCAGCATTCCCCTGTGGAAACATCCCACACCTTGACAGTTTGGTCGTGAGAGCCGCTAGCGATAGTGTTGCCATCGGGACTGAATGCCACGGAAAAGACCCAATTGTTGTGTCCGCGTAATAGTTTAGAGCATTGACCCGTACTCAAATCCCAGAGGCGTACCGTTTCGTCTGTACTACAACTGGCCAGGATAGTATCCTTAGGACTGAAAGCGACGGATTTGACCCGATTACCATGTCCCTGTAACGTTTTCAAGCATTCCCCTGTGCTGACATCCCACAGCCTCACCGTTTGGTCTGTATTGCTACTGGCCAAGGTTTTACCATCACTACTGAAAGCCACTGACCAGATCTGATTAGTATGTCCTTCCAAAGTGCTGACGCAGTGACCAGTACGCTGATCCCAAAGCCTCACCGTTTGGTCAGCACTGCCACTGGCTAGGGTTTTTCCATCACTGCTGAAAGTGACGGAATAGATCCAATCAGTATGTCCGTGCAAAATCTTTAAGCATTTTCCCGTCTTGATATCCCACAGCCTGATGGTTTCGTCTCTACTGCTACTAGCTACAGTTTGACCGTCACTACTAAAGGCAACTGAACACACGTGAGCAGTATGTCCGTCCAAAATACTGATACAGCGATCGCTATGATAATCCCATAGTCTGACTGTATTGTCGTTACTGCCACTTGCCAAAGTTTTCCCATCAGGACTGAAAGCCACTGGAAATACCCAATCAGTACTTCCCTGCCAAGTTTTCAAGCATTGACCAGTGCCCCAATCCCAAAGTCTGACAGTTTGATCTAAACTCACACAGACTAGGGTGTTACCTTGAGGGCTAAACGCCACAGAAAAGATCTGATTAGTATGTCCATGCAAGGTTTTCAGGCAAATACCAGTGTGGTAATCCCATAGCCTTACAGTATGGTCGCCACTACCAGTAGCTAGGGTTTTGCCGTCAGTGCTAAAAGCCACTGAGTAGACTCCACTACTATGTCCGGTGTGAGTACTAACACAGCTACCAGTCCTAGCATCCCACAGTCTGACAGTGTGGTCATTACTGCCACTGGCTAGGGTTTTGCCATCAGTGCTAAAAGCAACTGAGCGTACTCCACTGGTATGTCCAGTACAAGTTCTAACCCAACTACCAGTGCTAGCATCCCAGAGTTTGACAGTGTGGTCATCACTGCCACTGGCTAGGGTTTTGCCATTAGTACTAAAAGCCACTGATCTCACACAACCGGTATGTCCAGTAAAGGTATTAAGGCATTCAGCCGTGTCAGCATCCCAGAGTCTGACAGTTTGGTCGCTACTACCACTAATCAGGGTATTACCTTGAGGATTAAAAGCAACTGAGAACACTTCATCAGTATGTCCAGTACAAGTTTGTAAGCACCTGCCATCACTGACTTGCCATAACTTTACGGTATGGTCAGCACTACCACTGGCTAAGGTTTTACCATCCCCACTAAACGCAACAGAGCGTACCCAATTAGTGTGACCCTCACAGATTACCAGTAGTTTACCAGTTTGCACATGCCATAGGCGAATCTGAAAATCTGTATCACAGATTGCCAACATCCTCCCATCTGGACTAAATGCTGCCGATAACATATTCCCTAGGGTTTCAGTAAACACTGAGCCAGCCAAGTCACAGCCAGCGAAATTGACATTGTGTAATGTCAGTCCCTGTAGGTTGGCTTGCCAAACTGTCAGGCCAGAAAAGTCATAACCGTTTAAATCAATCTGTAATTGAGTAAGTAAATTAATAGTATTACCACTGACATATCCCATCTGGAGAGTAGATTTTTTAACCCCAGGAGTCGGGGCGCGCAGCATTGAGAGGATTTCCAGGAGATGATTTTCCAGCTGTTTTGTAGAACCAAAACTGGAGAGTAATTTCTCAATAATCGGTTCTAGAATCAGACAGACTTGAGCATCCCGAACATAGTCAGGGGCGCTGGCTTTGATTAGGGAGTGAGTGCGGAAGATAGCGATATTTTGACTAATAATCTCTTCAGGAATCTGCTCGATGAGTCGATTAATCATGTATTCCATGACTACAGGTTGTTGGGTAAACCCAGTTGAGGTTTTCTCAATCAATGACCGCCGTTGTAGAGACCCTACAGCTTCTAAAATATCCGTAGCGCATAGGTAGCAGACAAAGTCTTCTTGCAGTTCTTCAAGAGAAATGGGTTCCCGATTGATAGCTAGCCAGTACATCAGTTCCTTTTCTGTAGGGGTGAGGCGCTGAAAGTGCCGATCTAGTAAATCCCGAATATCATCAAAAATGAATGAGCCTTCCTTTAAAAAATCCAGAAACTGAGCAATATTGCTATCAAAAAAGTCTCTGACTGCACAGGCTACCATCTTTAAGGCTAAAGGATTTCCCGCATAACGCTCAATTAGGGTCATCCATTCGGTGTCATCGCCAATAAAATTGCCCTTTTCCTTAAAGATTTCCTGTCCGTGGGTTTCTGGTAAACCTTTGAGTGGGAAGCAGCGAACGGGTAAGGCTTCCCCCTCCAGAAGGGTCAAGTCTTGAGGTGCCTCCCGGGAGGTCATCACTAGGCAGCTGTTGTGGGAGGTTTCCCCAATAGTTCTGAGTAGCTCACCGTATCCAGCGTATCCCTCTCGATAGCCACCAGTGCGAGAACCACTTTCGAGGATCGATTCGGTATTATCAAGAACCAGCAGGCAACGCGCCGTCTGTAAATACTGAATCAATCGCAAAATTTTGCCATCCACAGAGGAAGGTAAATTCGTTTCCTGCTGCACAGACAGAAATTGAATCATGTCTGCCAGGACTTCCTCTAGGGGCGGAGCATTGCGTAGACTGCGCCAAATCACAAACTCAAATTTATCCTGTAGCAGATGGGCTAACTTCACAGCCAAGGTGGTTTTGCCAATTCCCCCCATCCCTAGAAGTGCCACCAGGCAGCAGTTGTCCTGTAGAATCCATTCCTGTAGAGTATTCAGTTCCTGCATCCGACCGTAGAAACTCCTCGGTTCTGGAGCTCCACCCCAATCAAGATGTCCAATTCCAGCCAGAGCAGTTGTCGATAGGGCTGTTAGCTCCATCTGATCTATCTCAATCTCATCCGGCTCAACTACCTTTTCCCAATCAAGACCTACAGCTTCACAAATGGCAATGAAGGTGTCAGTACGAATTGACTGTCTCCCCCAAAATCGGTTTAAGGTTGCCCTAGAGGTAAATGCACTGGTATACCAAGCTACCGCTGTTTTGTTCCATCTTTTCTGACGTCTAGCTTGGTCTACTAATTTAAGTCCTGATTCAGATGCTCGCACGGAATTCATCATAAGTCCACTCTCTTGCTTTGCTTAACCCCCAATCCATGGGGTCGATCGCTATGGCACCATCCCTAATCCAGCCATCACTATACCTAAATCTTTAATCTATGGGTGACCAAAAAGCCGCGCAATATGGAAATGTTATGGAAAGTTATGGAATTAGTTAGGGCAGGTTAACGCAGATGGAGTCTTAGGGAAACATGAGAAAAATCTGAGAAACACACCATAACTGAAACCACTGAGACAAAAACTGAGACAAACCTGTTTAACTTCTAGGCTAGCAGAGCTGGTTGTTAAGCTACAGTTCCCGACTCCCGACTCCCGACTCCCGACTCCCGACTCCCGACTCCCGACTCCCGACTCCCTGATCCGAAGTTCCCTTTGCTATATGAGTTATCCTGTTGAGTTCAACCTGAGGGAAATCTAAGAAATTCCTGAGATTACTCTAAAAAAAAACAGATAACTCACTTTAGTTCCAGTTACTAAGACAAAAACTGAGGCAAAAACTGAGACTTTCGGTTTGTGAGTGTCAGGCACGATAGAAATATCGAGATTGAGCTAAGTGCCATGAAACACTAAAAGTTAGTTTTCCAGTAAGCATAAGCGCTACGCGCACGCTACTTGAGGTGCTATCAGCTATCAGCTATCAGCGATTAGCGCTATACGCACGGTTATTGAGGAGGAAACTGTTTTGAATAAAAGAGGTAAGCATTCGTTTAATCTCTGTTACGGAAAGCTATTCGCGTAGCGTGGCCATAGGCCAAACAGGTTTATTTTAAGCTAACGGCTGACAGCTGTTCGCGTAGCGTGGCCAACGGCCAACGGCTGACAGCTGACGATTTTGGAAAACACCACATCATGTAATCGAGTCAAAAGGAGTCTCTTATGTCTCTTGGTAAAAATTATCGTTTGGCAAGAATTCTCAAAGGATTAGACAACTATTTTATAGTTCCAATTGACCATGGATTTACACTGGGTCCGGTTAGTGGTCTGGCAAAAGTTCATCAATTTATCAGATCGTTACCGGAGAAAACCATTAGTGCAATTGTTGCTCATCAAGGGATAGCTCGGGCAATCCATCCAGGTTTAATTCAGAAAGATATATCGTTAATTTTGCATCTTTCTGGGTCAACTAACCTATCTCCCGATCCATCTTCCAAACATCTAGTCAGTAGTGTTGAACAAGCCATTAAGCTTGGTGCAGATGGAGTTTCAATTCACGTTAATCTTGGGGCCAACGATGAATATCGTATGCTCAAAGATTTCAGCCAAATATCAGCAGCCTGTCATCAATGGGGTATGCCATTGCTAGCAATGGTTTATGCACGAGGAGAGAAGATTAAAAATGAGTACGATGCAGATGCGATCGCTCACTCAACCCGATTGGCCTGGGAGCTAGGAGCAGATATTGTCAAGGTCAACTACCCTGGCGATGTTCAATCCTTCAGACAAGTTGTTAATGCCGTTGACATCCCTGTTATCGTTGCCGGAGGAGCAAAGAGCAATGCAGATAGCTCGATCTTATCGATGATCAAAGATGCCATCAGGGCTGGCGGTAAAGGCGTTGCTGTTGGTAGAAATATATTTCAACACAGTAATCCCTCATTCATTTCTCAAGAAATTGCCAAAGTTATCAGTAATCCCTATCAGTTTGCCATCAAGGAGGTAGCGTAATGAAATTATCTTGGTTAGACCTCAGAAGCTTTAATGATGTTGACTATAAAGCACTGTGTGGATCTCTAAATTCTGATATCAATGGAGTGGTGGTTGATTCATCAAGTCCAGTCATGGATTGTCATGAATCTGTCTCTCGCATTGCTTTTGTAGACAGCCCAGAAGAAGCAGAAGGATGTATCGAAAAGGCCGATATCTTACTGTTTGATCATTCCTGGTATTCTGAAATAACTACTCAACCAGAAACCTACAAATCTAAAGCAGAAATTGGATTTTTTATTCATGTTATCGACGACGATACCTTACAAACTGCTTGTAATATCGCTAGACAGGAAAAATGGGCTGTCATCTATTTTAAAGACCCCACAAAAATTCCTCTGGAGATTGTTTTAGCCTCAGCAGACAACACGGATGGGCAAATAATTACCGTTGTCAAAGATATTGAGGAAGCAGAAATTGTCCTGGGGGTCTTAGAAAAAGGGTCACATGGAGTCATGCTAACCCCTAACGGGATTATCGATGCCAGGGAGCTTGGGCAACTGTGTCGTAAGGCCAACAATTTGGAAGTTTCACTGGAAGAACTTGAAGTAACAAAAATTTCCCATATTGGAATGGGAGAACGGGCTTGTGTAGATACTTGTTCTAACTTTGCCAAAGATGAAGGTATACTCATTGGTTCTTATTCCCAAGGAATGATTTTAGTTAGCAGCGAGACCCATCCACTGCCCTACATGCCAACTCGTCCTTTCCGAGTCAATGCTGGTGCTATACATTCTTATTTAGTGTCTAGTGTTAGTCAAACTAATTATCTTAGTGAGCTGAGTTCAGGACACAAAGTATTAGGGGTAAATTGTGATGGCAAGGCACGAGAAATAGTTGTAGGCAGGATGAAGATAGAAGTTCGTCCCCTACTCAGTATCGATGCAGTGTCTCAATCGGGAATTCCGGTAAATGTGATTGTCCAAGACGATTGGCATGTAAGAGTTCTTGGACCTGGTGGTAAAGTCCTGAATGTCACAGAATTGAAGCCTGGCGATAAGCTGCTTGGTCATACTGCGCCCAGTGGACGCCATGTTGGGCTTCCAGTTAAAGAGTCTTGTCTAGAAAAGTAAATAATATCATGTCCGGGAGTATCGATTACCAAAGAAACAACGACAAATAACACTATCACCCACAACCGGACATGATATCACTTCCTTGGAAACAATCAACATGTATTAGCAAGTAAGAGGGGATTTAAGAATGAGTAAATTACTTAGCTTAAATGACTATCAGCCAAAAGACTATAAGTCCAAACAAAATACGCAGACTGAATCGACCTTAGGTTTTAAAGACAAATCGATTGAGACTAACTCAAGTAACCTTGAGGCAGAATCCGACTATCAAATTTGGGTTAAAGCCCCTGATATCCCTAACTCGATTCATTGTGAAGAAGCTCTTATTTTAGGTCGGGAATCTGAAAATACCTGGCTAGCTTGGATTCCCGATTATGGTCAGATTATATTGTCTGATAGTGAACTTGCAAATTTGATTTGAATTGTAAAAAAAAATCGGCATTGTTGCCATTACATTATCTGTTAGGTAGTATCAATTATATTTCGACACGACTTTGGATTTAACCTCATGAACATTAACCCAACTATTTTGCCCTTGTACCAAAGACTTAAGTTATTCCTTGCCAAGCCATTAGGATGTGGTAACTTTATCCAGTACTCTGTTGCTAATAACCCTTATCGAAACAATGATTTTTTGTTTTTAGAAAAACCTTTTCAAACATTCACAGGGGAGACCATCAACAGTTTTAGTTTATCTTCCTTAAAAGATGTTGTTGATAACTATGCCTCTTGGTACAGAAAATCTGGTGTTCGTGAGAATGATCCTGTTGCTATCTATTTAGACGATGGAATCGGTTACTTTATCCATTACTTAGCACTAAACAACCTCGGTGCTATTCCAGTTTTGGTAAACGGTCGTATGGATCCTGATATTGCTGCTGACTTTATCAGGCGTGTTGGTGCCATTGGTT